>CAYXPO010000243.1:0-7230 GCA_964466925.1 uncultured Nitrospirales bacterium | reverse complement strand
CTGGTGATGAAGAACCCCGTGACCGTGGGGTCCGGCACCTTCGGCTACGGCCAGGAATATGACCAATATTTTGATGTGGCGCAATTGGGCGCGGTTACGGTCAAGAGCCTTTCTCTCCAACCCCGCGCGGGCAATAAACCGCCCCGGCTGGTCGAAACCCCCGCGGGCATGCTCAACGCCATCGGATTGCAGAACGTCGGCATTGACGCCTATCTGCGTGACAAACTCCCCTTTCTGCGCCAGAAAGGATGCACCATCATCGGCAATATCTACGGCCATTCCATCGAGGAATACATGGAATTGGCCAAGCGCCTGGAAACGGAACAGGGCGCGGACGCCATCGAGGCGAACCTCTCCTGCCCGAATGTTCACGACGCACGGACCGCCCGGGGGCATAAATTGGTGGCCCAGTCGCCGGAACGCGTGAAGGAATATACCCAAGCCATCAAAGCCTCCACGAAATTGCCCGTATTCATTAAACTGACCCCCAATGTCATGGATATTGTCGAGCCTGCGCTGGCGGCGGAAGAAGGCGGCGCCAATGGCATTTCCATGATTAACACCCTTCTCGGCATGGGAATCAATCCCGAAACCCGGAAACCTATCCTCAGCAACATCGTCGGAGGATTGAGCGGCCCCGCCATCCGTCCTGTCGCCGTCAAAATGGTTTGGGATGCCGCCAAATACGTAAAAATTCCCATTATCGGAATGGGCGGGATATGTAACGCGGACGATGCCATGCAATTTATTCTGGCAGGGGCGACTGCCGTGGCGGTGGGCTGCTTTTCGTTCCGTCAACCCGATGCCGCCTTACGGGTTATTCAAGGTCTTGAAGACTATTGTATCCGGCATAAGATCGCGGAAATCAGCTCGCTGATAAGGGCTATGAACGCTTGATTTAATATTGGTTTGTATTATTTTGGATATATTTCGATATGAAAACAGAGCTTATTGTCGGTTTGGATATTGACGGGCGGGAAGAAGCCCTCGCGGCGGTGCAAATCTGTCAGCCCTGCCAGTGGTTCAAGATTGGATCGCAATTGTTCACCCGGTGCGGACCGGATATCGTCCGGGAAATCCGGGGCATGGGGAAGAATATTTTTCTGGACCTGAAGTTCCACGATATCCCCAACACGGTGGCGAAAGCCGCCAAAGCCGCGGCAAGTTTGGGGGCGGGGTTGATTACCCTGCATGCTTCTGGCGGACGGAAGATGATTGCCGCCGCGCGCGAGGCCGTGGAAGGAACCGGTACCCGGTTGCTGGCGGTAACCCTGCTTACCAGCCTGACCGATGAGATGATCCGAAATGAAATAGGCATTCCGGAAGGTGCGGAGCAAGCCGTTCCGCGTTTGGCCCGGCTGGCGGTGGAATCCGGTGCGCACGGCATCGTGTGTTCCCCCCAGGAACTCCAGCCGGTCCGGGCGGCCATCGGCGCGGAACCGCTGGTGGTTACCCCCGGCGTGCGTCCGGTTTGGGCCGGTAAAGACGATCAGGCGCGCGTGTTGACCCCGCGTGAAGCCGCACAATTGGGTTCCAGCATGGTCGTGGTGGTTCGTCCCATCTTGAACCATCCCCGGCCCAGTGAAGCCGTGCGGCTGATTTTGGAGGAATTGAACGTATGAATAGTGATCGGGTGATTGAACTGTTCCGTAAAGCAGGGGCCTTGCTGGACGGGCACTTCCTCTATACCAGCGGCCGCCACGGACGGCAGTTCCTCCAAGCGGCCCGTGTATTGCAGTACCCCGAATACACCAACGAATTATGCCAGGGAATGGCCGATCTTCACCGGGACAGGGGTGTCGAACTTGTGGTTGGTCCCGCCACCGGCGGCATCGTGCTCGCCTATGAAACCGCCCGGCACCTAAAGTGCCGCGCCGCCTTTTCCGAGAAAGACGGCCAGGGCGGCATGGCCATTAAACGCGGCATTGCGCTGAAACCCGGAACCCGCGTGCTGGTCGTTGAAGACATTACCACCACCGGCGGGTCCGTGAAGAAAACCGTGGAACACCTGCGCCAGCGCGGCGCGGACGTCGTGGGCATTACCGTGCTGATTGACCGCAGCGGGGGAGAGGCCGCCTTTGACTGCCCCTTCAACGCCCTCGCCGCCCTTGCCATGCAAAGCTGGCCGCCGGAAGCCTGCGCCCTCTGCCAGCAAAACATCCCCCTCATAGAACCTGACGACATTATTCTGTAAACCGGGAGTGAATGGGCATGACGTGAACCCCCGCGCACGGCGGGGCCGGGTGACATGAAATGAAAAGTAAATTGTTGCTTGTGGATGATGACGATTCCAATCAGCTCCTCTACCGGCACATGATCGAGCGGCGGCTGCCGGAGTGCGATCTGTTCATTGCCAGCACGGCCGAAGAGGGCATGACGATGGCCCGCGAGGTGCTCCCGGACTGCGCGTTGCTGGATGTGCTTCTGGGCGACGCCAACGGCATAGACCTGTGCCGCGCATTCAAGGAAAACGAGGTTACCGCGCATTTTCCCGTGCTGCTGATCACGGGCATGGCCATGAACGACGAATTGCGCATCAATGGCATGGAAGCCGGCGCCGACGACTTCCTGCAGCGCCCCTGCGATGAAGTGGACCTGGTCATGAAAATCCGCGCCATGCTGCGGATAAAGCATGCCGAGGATGAATTGCGGGCGGTGAACAAGCGGCTGGCCGATCTCGCGGTGGACCGCTCGAAGGCCCTGCATGAATACGATGAACGCTACCGGCTGTTGTTTGAGGCCTGCAGCGATGCGGTTTTGGTGTATGAATTGAAAGAGGATGTGGGCACCGGGCGTTTCGTGGAGGTCAACGACGCGGCATGCCGGCTGCTGGGCTACAGCCGCGAGGAAATGCTCCAGTTGCAGATGAAGGACATTATTCCGCCGGATTTGTTCGCCGGGATTCAAGGCCGCATTGAAAGCATCATGAAGCACCGGCAGGCCTATCTCGAAACCATGCTGTTGCGGCGCGACGAACACCCCCTGCCTGTGGCCCTGAAATCACAGGTTTTTGAACGCGAAGAAGGGCATGTCATCGTCACCATTCTGCGGGCGCTCAGCCATCCATCCGATTCGGGCGAAGGGGACCGCGATTATCGCGTCTTTGCCGCCCATACGGGCCAAATGATCTATGATTGCGACCTGCGCGACGGCGGCTTCAAGTGGGGGGGGGGCGGTCACCCAGGTCACGGGGTACACCTTGGAAGAGATCAACACCTTCACCTGGTACCAACTCATCAATGCGGTGCACCCGGAGGATCAGAAAAGCGTGTTGCGGATGTTCCGGGAATCGCTCGAGGCCGTGGGCACCTACCAGCTTGAGTTCCGTATCCGCCACCGCTCCGGCGAGTACCGGCATGTCGAAAACATGGGCGTCGTGCTCCCCGGAGAAGACGGACGGGCCTACCGCCTTCTGGGCACGGTGAAGGACATCTCGATGCGGGTCCGTGCCGAAGAGGAACGGCGGCATCTGGAGCGCCAGATGCAGCACTCCCAGCGCATGGAAAGCCTCGGCGTCCTCGCAGGCGGGATCGCCCACGATTTCAACAACATACTCACCGCCATCATCGGCCTGACCGACATGGCGCTGCAGGACATCCCCAAGGACTCCCCCACGCACAAGGACATCAAGGAATCGCTTCAGGCGGCCCACCGGGCCAAGGAACTGGTCAAGCAAATCCTCATGTTCAGCCGGCAATCCGGCGAAGAACGCGCCCCGCTGTTCTTGCACATTGTCGTGCGCGAAGCGCTGAAACTCTTGCGCGCCTCGCTGCCGCCCACCATCGAAATCATTGATACGGTGGATGTCCAGTCCGGCGCCGTGTTCGCCAACGCCGCGCAAATGCACCAAGTAGTCATGAATTACTGCACCAACGCCGCGCAAGCCATGACGAATCAGGAAGGCCGCCTCGAAGTGCGCCTTACGGATGTCGAAGTGGATGAGCGGCTGGCCGCCACGCATCCCAAACTGCGCCCGGGGGCCTATGTGCTGCTCAGCGTGATGGACACCGGGCACGGCATGGAACCCCACGTCATGTCGCGCATTTTTGACCCCTTCTTCACCACCAAAGGGCCGGGGGAAGGGACCGGCATGGGGTTGGCCGTGGTGCATGGAATCGTCACCAGTCATGGCGGCGCCATCAGCGTAACGAGCCAGCCTGGCCAGGGAACCACCTTTCACACCTATTTGCCCCGGGTCGTCGGGGGGGCTCTTCCAGAGGAAATTCAGGCGGAACCCTTGCCGGGCGGCACGGAATCCATCCTTTTCGTGGACGATGAGGAAGTGGTCTTGCGTTTTGGCGAGGCCTTGTTGCCGCGCCTGGGATATCAGGTAACCTTCTGTACCAACGGGTTGGACGCGCTGAAAGAGTTCAAAAAGAAACCATCCCGTTTTGATCTCGTGATTACGGACCACATGATGCCGAAAATGACCGGGGCCGCGCTCGCCGAAGCCTTGCACGTGATACGTCCGGACATCCCCATTATTCTGTTTACAGGATTTTCCGACCAGTACACGGAAAAGGAAATGCGGGCCATTGGCATTCAGGAAGTGGTGCTGAAACCCGTGATCGGAGCCGACCTCGCCGGAAAAATCCGGCACGTCCTCGATCATCGTGTCAAGGGCGCCAAGCGCGTCAAACCCTAGGGGTGGTTCTGACGGCTATTGCTTTGTGGGCGCCGGCGCGGCGTTTTGCCTTTCCTCTACACAATGGATGCAACCGCAACAAGTGCTCTTTGGGTAGTGCGAAAGCGGGCTGTCCAAAATCCCATGCGGGGGTTGCGGAAAATCCTTGAGTTCAATTCCGCGCAGTTCGGCTTTTTGCCGGACGGCATTCCCCTCCCCGCGCACCGCCGGATCCTCGTCCACGGTAAGCTTCATCAAGGGATAAAGCAGACCGCCAAACAGAAAGTCGGCGGTTTCTCTTGCCGCCGGATGATGTTCCAAATACGTATTCACATCGCCGAACCGCCGGTGATCCTCTTTCGGAGGCAATGGCGCGAAAAGAAGGCTCTTGTAGGTGCTTTCGCCCAGTTCCAGCGTTCCCTTGCGAAGTCCGCGCCCGATCTCGCTCATCCCCAGAACAGGCGTTTTGCTGTTGCCGTGCTGGATGCTTTCGGCGGAATAATAGACGAAGGATTCCAGGCCATGCCATAACCACTTAAAGGGGCGCAAGGCGGGTTCTTCGGGATTCCCAAGACGGCCCACATAGGCCGGTTCCACCGCCCCGGCACAGACGGCAATCAGAAGAAGGCCTGTCAGGGATGCTGCGATTGTTCTTGCTTTCATGGCTTCACCCATTTCCGTTGCTACGATTTCATCGGTTAGTCTGCGGCGCTTCGGGCCGCCGCTTCCCTATTATAGGAGCGACCGGCCCTTCAGTGCAAGACACTTTTATGAAATTTTACACTATCGGGCGGTTTTGTCAAAATCACCACTCCGCGCCCCTGAAAGGGATAGGCCGTGGAAGTCCGGCGCACCATGACCCGGCGAGAACACGGCAGTTGATTTAAGGCCTTGGCATTTGATAAGATACGTCTCCCGTTACATTGAAGCGCGCATGATTCCCATGGCGTGAACCCTATTTCGGAGGAATGAAGCGTGAAGACGTATGTCCCCAAAGAAGGGGAGATTGAAAAAAAATGGCATGTGATTGACGCCGACGGCAAGGTCCTGGGCCGGGTGGCGGTGGAAGCGGCGAAGCTGCTGCGAGGCAAGCATAAACCGCAATACACCCCCTATCTGGACTGCGGCGATTGCGTGGTGATCATCAACGCCGCGAAGGCGCGGGTGACCGGAAACAAGGCGGAAAACAAGATGTACTACCGCCATTCCCATTATCCCGGCGGGCTCAAGGAAGTCAACTACCGCCACATGATGGAGAAGTTTCCGACGCGTGCGATGGAGCAGGCGATCAAAGGAATGCTGCCCCACAACCGGCTGGGCCGCGAACTGGCCACGCATTTTCGCGTGTATGCCGGGGCGGACCATCCGCACGAGGCGCAAAACCCGCAACCCTATGAGATCAAATAACCCGGGAGAAAGAAAACCGTGATTGATTCAAAAACCAATGAGATCGTGGCGATTGGCCGCCGGAAACGGGCCCGGGCGCGCGTGCGCCTGAAACCCGGTTCGGGCCAGTTTGTGGTGAACGGGGTTGCATTGGAAAATTATCTGAACCGCGAAACCCTGGTACAGATGGCGAAGCAGCCCTTTTCCGTGACCGGCACGGTGGACCGGTACGACATTCGCGCATTGTGCGATGGCGGCGGTCTGTCGGGGCAGGCGGGCGCCCTGCGCATGGGCGTCGCCCGCGCGCTCGTGGAAGAGAATGAGAACTTCCGTTCGGCGTTGCGCGAGGAAGGTCTGCTGACCCGTGACGCCCGCGAAGTGGAACGCAAAAAGTACGGACGCCCCGGCGCCCGCAAACGGTTCCAGTTCTCGAAGCGTTAATCCCCGGACTATTCCAAAAGCACTGTGGCGTTTCTCCCGTGAGGAGAAACGCCACGTTTGTTTCAGGGGGCAGGCCGCAGGGCCGGTAAAATGATGGGTTAGGGCGCGAGCAGGGTGTTGATGTTGGCCAGCGCCTTGTCAATCATGTCACGTCCGGCCGTGGGGGGGACCCAGGCGAACCCGGGGTCGGCGCCATAGCCGCCTTGTTCCACCGCCTTTTCCGTGGGGAAATACATGCAATGCCCGTTGCAGAGGCCGAAAAACAGGGTTTTCTTGGCCTTTGATTCCTGTTTGAGGCGTTTGGAATGCTCACAGAAGAATTCCCCGGAGCCGCCCACCAAGGCCAATTCGCCATTAATGACCAAGGTGGCCAAGCGCGGGCGGATGATGTTGCCCTGCACCTCGTCCAAGACCGCCATCATCTCGGGGAAGAAGGCCTGTTGGAACATTCCCTGGATAAAATGGCTGGAAAAATCCACACGGGAAGGAAATTCGAAATTATCGTAAACACCTTTGATGCCGGGGGTGGCGGGAACGGCGGTGGTGATGCCCTCATTGATTTCCTTCACCTTGTCGGCCACGGCGCGCCCAAAACCCCGGATGCCTTTGCGCTTGTCGTTGGTGTTGGGAGAGAGATCGCCTTCTGCGCCTTGCATGAAGAAACAGTTGGTGCCGAGGTCTTGTTCAACAAACGTCTGCATGGACCCCGGCCATTCGGAGGTCCAGCGGCGATCCCGGATGTCAAAAATGGTGGCATGGGCCGCCATATTGACCATAAG
>CAYXPO010000242.1:0-7244 GCA_964466925.1 uncultured Nitrospirales bacterium | reverse complement strand
GGGCGAGGTCCTGGGTGCCGCCCGTGCGGGTTCCGGAATCTTTTTCCACTTGGAAATAGACCGGGAACATGGTTGGGGTGACCCCAATGTACCGGCCTTGGCCGTTCCCGCCGGTATACCAGAACACCTGATTTTCCACAAGGTTCACTGTGGTCGCTTCCGCTTCTTCCGTATTTATCACTTCGCGCAAGTTGTTCAAGGGGGTGTGCGCAAGGCCGAGTAAATGGCCAATTTCATGGACCAGAACCGATTTCAGGTCAACAAGAGGTTCTTCACCGTCCTCCCCGGTGCGGACGGAGGTGGCGTCGAGGACGATATCCACATCAATCAACGTGCCTGCGCTGATCGTGTACGCCTCTCCGGCGACGGTAAGCACTTCATCCTCGATGGTGTAAAGGGGAAGCGTTACGCCCAATACGGGGTAGGCGACATCCGCGGCGGTGACGTCGGTGGGGTCCGGTTCCACGTTTTCGCTTGGCGTCGCCGTTTCGGTCACCTGCAAGGCGACCACGGTCAGAAAGTCCGGGGACGCGTCGCTGGCCACGAAAATGGGGTCTTGGACAATTCCGGCGTACCGGAAACAGGCATAACTGGTGGGAACATCCTGCCAGACCTGAAAGGCGTCCTTGACGATTTGAATTTCCTCGAGGTTATAACCGCTCTTGCCGCCTTCGATATAGATTTCAAGACCTTCTCCGGCGCTGATTTTGCCGTCGTTGTTGGTATCGAATTCATTGAACGGCCATACCATATACCGCAACTGGTTTTGCAGATTGAAGCCTCCGATGGGGAAGAAGGCTTCCGCCGCCGGCGCCAGAATCAGCGCCAGGAGCACACATCCAGCCGCTAACGTAACCCGTCGCACGTTTGCACTCACGTATTCCGTTCCTTTCATGGCTCCGTCCGCGCGGCACGGGGGCCGCGCGTCCGCCTCTGGTTATCCGTTCCAGCGTTATGCGTTATTCGTGCCTGCGCCGGGCGTGCCGCAAGGGAACGGCGAGCGCAAGGGCCACCAGCCCCATCAGCGCCAAATCGCCGAAGATGCCGCCGCCTGGCCGGGCTTCCATGGAACCGCATCCAAATGCGCTGCCCACTTTCGGGCGTTGCGCATCATTGACATATTCAAAGCCACCCAGAAGGATAGCTTCCGTGCCTTTGTTGACATTGCTGACTTTCACGTCCAACCGGCCCACGTCGGGAAGCCCGCCCGTGGGGAATCCCACCGTGATCCGGGTTCCGGCCGCGTTCACATCCAGCACAGGCATCAAGGTTCTGCCAAACGTGACATCAATGTTGGCCAGATCGGAGAAACGTTCTCCAATAACCACCACGGGGAAGGCGTCTTTCGTGCCTCTTGACGGCGATACGCCGGTGATGGCCGGGCCTTGTTCGCCGCCTGGCTTGAGGGTGAAGAGATCCGAACGGCTCCCTTCTTGCCCCGTGGACGGGTTGCGGACAATCAATACGATGGGGGCTACCGGAACCGTGCCCGCGGAGGTGCTGATGCTCAAGCTGATGCTGGCATCCGTGGCGCTGGTCACCTGAACGTTATACCCACTCAACGCCACCACGGGACTCGTGCCGAAGCCGCTTCCGTAAATGACCAGGCTGAACGGCGCTCCGTCCAGGGTTTGCGACGGCAACTGGCTCACACTGGCGGAACTGATAATCACCGAGGTGGGGGAAACCGGCTTTGTCCGCGCGGTAATGACGCCGGAGCGCCGTTTCTTGGCGCTGTGCGACCGAATCCAGTTGAAGCCGCTGTTGTCCTCCATTTTGCCCGCCTTGGCCCCAATGAGGGAATAGCGGACGGGAGGATTCTTGAAGAACGTGATGAATCCCAAGCCGCGGGCGCCCCACGGGAATTCCTCAAACTTGGTGAAGTCATTGCGTTCTTCGCCGGAAAGGCGCGCCCACGTGTCGGGGTCGGGTTCCGTGGGGGTGTTGGGACCCCAGGAAACGATGCCCACGCGGAAATTATCATTGACGGACATCTTGTCCGAGGCGCGCAGCACCACGAAGAAATCGGGGCCGGTATACGGGTCCGTGGCGCGGCCGCCGAAGCTGTCGGGGACCCACTGCCGGTTGCGCGCCTGGGTATCCATGGGCGCCGGATAATCATCGGTGCCCGGCGACGAAAAGACAAACTTGACTTGAATGTCTTCCGCCGTCTGGCCGGTATACACCGGAACGGCATCCAGGGAAAGCGGAATGTCAATGCCGGCGTCAAACACGCCGTTGCGGTTGTTCGGGTCGTTGTCGTTATCGCGGTACAACGCCACGCCGCTCAGCACCTGGTCCCTGTTCAAGGGCAGAAGGTCCACGGTCGGATTGAAGTTGGTGTCCGTGCCTTCATTATAGAACTCGACTATCACCTGCTCCAGGAAGCTGGGTTCGGTGACAATCTTCCAGGCCCCCGTGCGCGGCGTGCCGCTCAACAAATTCAACTGATTCGCCGTGTTGCCGAGAATCTGATAGGGTTCATAGGCGCTGTCCAGAAGCCAATCGCCCGCGAAGGCGTCCGCGGCCCAATTTTCCTGTTGCACCGTAAACGACCGGTCGCCGCCCGTGCCCGTGGTGCCACTGGCGGAAACACCGGCGTCGCCCCGGTTGGTGGAGAGGTCAAGGCCCAGCACGGGCAAGGCCGCCCCGCCAATGGTAATCACCTGGGACTGATTGGTGATGTCCACGATTTTCGCCGGGATATTCACCTCCAGCATGTCGTGCCCGTAGAAGTCCTGGACCGGGTCTTCATCCGGGTTGTTTTTAATGCTGGACGAGGCACTGGTGTTCACTTGCGGCAGGAATTGAACCCCGCCCTTGCGCTGGCCTTCCGCGCGCGTGGGCAGGGTGGCGGGGATCACCGCGCGGAACTTCTCGAAGCGCTGAGCGCTTTCCGAGGTGCGCACCGTGATGAAGAGATCATCCCCGGGCTGTTCCACGGCAAGGTCCAATTTTTTCCCGGCATCCTTCTTACCGGAGGGATCACCGATTTCAAGCGCATTCGCGGCGGAGGGTTGACCCGACTTCAAGTCACCGAAATCGCTTGTTCCACACGAGACGATGGCTTTTTCCAGTTCGAGGTCTACCAAAATGCCATCCTGATGCGGGACTTGCCACAGATTCGCGGGGGTCAGCGTGACGACCCACGCCTTGTCACGATCATCCACCAAGCCGTTGCCATCCAGGTCATCCGCAAGGCCGTCTCCGTCCAGATCGATCAGTTCCGATTGGCTGGGCCACGCGAGATTGTTCAAGGGCACCGGGGTGTCAAAACCCGGCACGGGAACCGCATACTCCGTGTAGGCTTCAAAGGTCTTGCTGTTCATGAACATGCCGTTGCCATCCGTATCTTCATACAGCAATATCCCGGATTCGGAGCTTTTTCCGGTGGAATCCAGCGCCGCCAAATCGGCGGGCGTAAAGTTGGGCCCCCAGAAGGCCACGGTGATGGAAGCGACCGAAGTTTCGCCCGCTTTGATAACCATGGGATCCAGCGAACCGGCAAGGTTCAAGCCCAACATCGGCGTTTGATCGCTGTTGATATCCGTCTTCTGCGTCAACAAGCGCGCCTTGGCGTCTTGGGGCGCCCAATCTGAAGCCTTCGGATATTCATTGGGACCCAGCGTCTTGGGCCACGTATCATATCTAGGCAAGGCCGGCTGCCAAGGCGGCTGGGAATACGCCGCGGACCGCGGACCGGCCGGCGGCAAATCACTGCCCGGCCCCGGGGTGTTGTGGAAGAAGGGGACGGTCTCGTAGGCGAATTGCCCGCGGCTGTTTCGATCATCGAAGGACAACGAGAAGGTGTAGCTGCCAAAAGCAAACGCGTGCTGTCCGAAAAGTCTCCAGCGCGTGACGCCCGGCGCATGTCCGTTAAGGAACCGCGCACGGGACAACCCGAAGGGATCGGTCCACAGGCTGAAATCGGTGGGGTCTCCACCCGCCAGGCTGTAGCCAAAGCACTGGGAGGACGATGCGGTGGAATCACCGAAGAACAAATCCGTCTGCCGCAGATAGATGGAATCGGATTGATAGGTCAAGACCAAGTCGTGAACCTCGAGTCCATACTTCACCGGTTTCGTCGAGAGCGGGCTCACCGTGCGTTCCGGCCACCAGGGTTCGTCCTGGCCCCAGCGCGTATCCTGTTGCCACACAATATCGCCCAAATCGGGATCTTCGGCTTCAAGGCCCGGGATCATGCTGTCCACATAGATGCCGCCGGTGGCGACGCCCCGGGCGTTGATGCGGCGGGGTTCGATGAATGCGCGGAAATCCGCGCCCATGGCAAGCCCCGCATTGTCGCCGGGCGCCAGCGAAACGTCCTGGAATCCGCTGTCGGTGCGAACCACCACAAAGTAGTCGCAGGTATAATCGCTGGGCGACTGAAGCCCGACCACGTTGTCGGGCGTCTTTTCGACATACCCTTCAACATTCGCCTTGTCGGTGATTTTATCCAAGCCTTTGCGGCGGCCTTCAAAGAAATGGAGGGTGGTTCTCCACCAGGGATCACCGCCGCCCGGCGGGAAGGGAATGTGTTCCCAGGCCCCGTCGCCGGAATGGCTGAAATTGCCGTAGGAAGAATACCGCGCAAAGAACGCCTCCGGAAGCATGGGGTAGTCGCCATTGTATTGCACCCCGCCCTCCGGCAACGCGGTGGGTGCGTCAAAGACGCCATTGTTATTGGTGTCATGCCACACCCAAACGCCGTTGTACGTGACGTCTTCGGCAAAGGCCTGGTCTTCAACAATCGGGGCGCCCCAGATATTGCTCGTGTAATGTTCCAATCCGATATTGGGATTGAACCCGCCATTTCCGGGTTCGCCCAGCGGATCGGCCCCGATATCGGTCAACACGATATTGACTTCGCGCAGTTGCGCCCCGTCTTTGCCCATGTCCATGCGGCTCTGGGAACCGGCCTCGTATTGATCAAAATGGAGGGATTTCGCCGAGTGGAGATTGATCCCGATAAGGGCGGTCCAGGTATCCAGCGAGGTGAGATTCTTGATTTCGAGGAACTCTCCGGAAACGAGGCTCATCAACTGCTCCGTGCTGCTCCAGCGCGGACGTGTGAATTCCGCGGGGGGTGTGAACAGGTAGCCGGGGGCGTTCCACGCATCGAAGAACCCCGGCACGATATCGCCGGTGGGCGTTCCCGTGATGTCCCACACCGCGAAGCTGGCGGAATAGGCGGCCTCGGGTTCGAGGGTCTCCCCGTCAAAGAAACTGGGCGTGTAGGAGTCCACCGGCTTTCCGTCTTTCAACGGATACGCGCCGGATTCTTTGACCATTTGCGCGGAGAGCACGTCGCAGCCGAGGGTGGTCTGGCTGCGCCACGTGGCGGAGGTGCGCACCGCGATGTGGTAGGAGGCGCCGTTCAGGCCATTGTCGGTCACGGCTTCCGCAAGAACGGGGAATTGGGGCTCGGAGGAGGTGCCATCGCCGATGAAGTCGAGTTTATACGCCAAGCTGAGGCCTTCCTCCGTGAGGTCCGGCAGAAGCGTGGCAATGACGCCAAAATCGGTGTTGCCCATGTTGTCCCAGACATACAAAAGCTGATCGTAATCCTCATCCAGGACCAGGTCGCCTTTGTCGCCGCCATCGGACTCCTTGAAAAGGCCGAATTGCAGGATATCGGAGAGGAAGGGCCCGAGTTGATTGCCGTAGTTCAAATCATCGGGGTCGCGCTTGTCCGGACGAAGCCGGTACACCAGAGAGCTCAGCAGCCGGGGCGCGGGGTTGTCCGCCGGATAACCCATGGTGAAGTGGAACAGGGGCACCCAGTCGTTCAACGGAACCAGCGACTCCTTGTCTTTGATGGTCGAATTGACCGAGAAGGAGGCGGGAAGCTCTTCCGTATCGCCTTCGCCTTCATCGGAAATGCCACAGCCCGCGACCGGCGGCCGCACCGTGATGTAGTCGCGCATGCGATACGTGGCGGCCTGGGTGGCCCCGGTATCGGAATTCGTGAACGTGACCTCCAGGGTTACGGTGTAGAAGCCTTCTTTGGTATAGCGGTGCTTGGGATTCTGATACTTTTGCTCCGCCGAGGCGGTGTTGTCGCCGAAATTCCAGAACCAGGCGGACGGCAGCAGGAGATTGGTTCCGACGGACAAGTCCGTGAACTGCACGTCCAAGCCGCATCCGGTTCCGCCAACCAAGTCTTCGGAAATAATGCCGGAAGTCGGCGTCCCAATAAAGTCCACGAAGGGCGCGTCAATGATCTCGATGTAATCCGTTTTGCTTTCCGTTACTTCGATGCCATAACGGTCCGTTACGGTGACGCTGACGGTGTACAGGCCCTCTTGCTGGTAGGTATGTTTGGGATTGCGTTCCTTGCTCGTGGAACCATCGCCAAAGTCCCATTGAATCTTCGCGACGGTGCCTGTGGCGATGAGGGTGAATTGAATCTCGCCGCCGGCGACTTGCCGGTGCCGGTCGGCCGAGAAATCAACGTCGGTGCGCTGCAGCGAATAAATGGGCGCCGTGACCCCGGCCTGACTCGGATTGCTCCGAATCCAATATTTGATCTTTTTGTCATCCTGGCTGTGGTCCACCTCATGCGTGGTCATGAGACGATTTGTCGCCCGGTTATACGTCCAGAAATACATATCGGGAGGATTCTGGAAGAAGGTGATGTAGCCCAGGCCGCGGGCGCCCCAGGGGAATTCGGAGAATTTGTCGAATTCGTCTTCCTTCTGGCTGGTGCCCAGAATGTTCGAGAAGGTGTCGGGATCGGGCTCCGTGGGCGTGATCGGGCCCCACGAGACAATCCCCACGCGGAAGGAATCGCCCTGATTCATGTCCCGCGAAGTGCGCAACACCACAAAGAAATCGGGGCCGTAGGTTTCCTGCGCGGGCGAGGTGCCCAGTTCCTGTGGAATCCATTGGCGCAGATTGGGTTGTTGTTCATAGGGCACACTAACGCGCCCGGTGGTGTCATCCGTGCCGGGCGATGAAAACACCAGCTTGACCTGGTATTCGGGTTCGCCTTGCACGCCGATGAACACAGGCACATCATCCAGGCGGACGGGCAGGTCAATGTATTCGATCTGGTTGTTCGCGTTGAGGACGGGCGGGTCGAACACGCCGTTGGTGTTGCGGGGATCCCAATCGTTGTCCCGGTACAACGAGACACCGCTGATGGTGCCATTCACCGGGTCTTCATGATTCAACGGCAGCAAATCGGTATACGGATTGAAATGCCTGCCGAGGGTTTGATTGCTCCGGTCGTAGAATTCAAC
>CAYXPO010000241.1:6973-7247 GCA_964466925.1 uncultured Nitrospirales bacterium | reverse complement strand
AATCGCCCATACCGGCTCATACGCCACCGCCACGTTCGCAAACTCCGCGTCACAGAGGCCCTTCAGGCCCTCGTTCACTTGGCGGCGCAATACATCGTTCATGCTTCCCCCCTGGCGTTCTTCCAGGGTTTCGCCGATGCAAAACATCACCTTGAGTCCGGATTTCAGGGCAAAGTGAAGCTTTTCGTTCAACAGGGCATCGCTTTCCTTAAAATATTGGCGGCGTTCACTATGGCCGATGATAACCCACGTGCAGCCCACATCCTTCAGCATC
>CAYXPO010000241.1:1886-6963 GCA_964466925.1 uncultured Nitrospirales bacterium | reverse complement strand
AAGTTCGCCCGTGTAGGCGCCGCTCTCCTTGATATAGCTATTCTGCGCGCCCAAGGCCACATTCGAGCCGGCCAGCGCCTTCCCCACCGCCTGCAACACCGTAAATACCGGACACACCACTATTTCCACACCGGCGGCATCCGCCACCAGGGGTTTTAACGCGGCGGCCGTGGCCACGGCATCGTCCACCAGTTTGTTCATCTTCCAGTTCGCGGCAATCAATGGAGTTCTCAAAGCGTCCACCTTCCGGTTATTTAGGTCTAAAGAACAAAAAACACCTCACAAGGAGGGATTACACAGTCACATAGCCTATCATATTTCGCACAACCCGCGCAAACCTTTGCCGCGGACCGTTTTCATCAATCCAGGTTCCAATTATGGTATAGTCTCCGCCTATGGAACGGGCGTTTGCTTCGGGAAAGGCTGAAGGATGACGACACGGGAACTTTTCACCAATATTATGCATTATGGGGAATTTGACCGGATGCCGGTGTTCCACTGGACCGGCTGGCCGGAGACGATTCGGCGGTGGCACGGGGAAGGCCTGCCGGAAGGGGCAGATGAACGGGAATTCTTCCAGGCATCGCCGATGAACAAGGGGGTGCCGATAAATCTTGGGTTATATCCCCTGTTCGAGGAGGAAATTATCGAGGAAACGGAAGAGTACCGGATTATACGGCAGAACGACGGTGTGATTGCCCAATGGTGGAAAAACCGGTCCTGCATTCCCCATTACATTGATTTTCTCCTCAAAGACCCGTCCGGCTGGCCGGAATATCAAAAGCGCTTACAGCCGGACCCCGGCCGTCTGGCGGAAAACTTCGAGGAGGCCCTCATGGACCTGGAAACCGGCGAAGCGCCGGTGGCCATCAGCACCATGAGCATGGTTGGCCTTCTGCGCAATTGGATGGGGGTCGAAAATATGGCCCTCGCCAGCATGGTGTACCCCGATTTCTTCGCGGAGACCGTGGACACCATCTCCAGTCTCGTCTGCTGGGCCATTGACCAGGTTGCCGGACGGATCAACATCGATCTCGGCTGGGGCTGGGAAGATATTTGCTTCAAGACCGGCCCGCTCATTCATCCGGACCGGTTCAAAGAACTCTGTGTGCCGGGGTACCGCAAAATCGCCGAAAAACTGCGTTCCTGCGGTTGTGATCTTTACCTGGTGGATTGTGACGGCATGATCGAGCACCTCATTCCGCATTGGCTCGATGCGGGCGTGAATATTATGTTCCCGGTGGAAATCGGGACGTGGCGGGCGGACCCCATGGCCCTGCGCCGGAAATATGGCAAAGACCTGCGCATTTTCGGCGGCATTGACAAATTGGCGCTGGAGCGCGGCCCCGCCGCCATTGACGCGGAAATCGAACGCCGCAAGCCCCTCATGGCCGAGGGAGGCTTCGTTCCCCTGCCGGACCATCTCATTACCCCGGATACCCCGCTGAAAAATGTGCAATACTATCTTGAACGCATCCGGGAGTTGCGGTTTTAGTCCGTGTACAAACAAACTGATAGGAAGATCAGCCCAATGAAACATCTGCATTCTGTAAGTTCAAAACAGCCTGCTCCGCGCCGCGCGGCGATTCTTGGAAAGGAATTTGTGTGCGATCAGCATGAAACCTATGTGAAATGTCACATCGCCAAGGCGGGATAGCGCCTTGGCCATTGGTGACCGGTTATGGAGGCCCCCTCGCGTCTCCTGTGGCAATAGGGGAGGCCGGTTTTTTTCACCCTATTCAAAAAATTCCAAGAAACGCCTTTTAATGGCATGTGCGCGGGAGGACGCACAGCATTTTCACCCATTATTGGGCGTGCACGCCTGTGTGTTTTGGGATGGCGTTAACACATTTTCCGACAGGGCCTCCTCTATCGCTTTAATGACCTCCGGGTCGTCCGGTTTGGTTTTGGGTTCAAAGCGTGCCATTACTTCGCCCTTGCGATTGAGAAGGAACTTGGTGAAATTCCACTGGATTTCCCCGCCATACGTGTCATTGCGTTCGGTAGAAGTGAGGTATTGATACAAGGGCGCCTTGTCTTCCCCCAGTACGGAAATTTTGGCGAACAGGTCGAATTTCACGTTATATTTTGCGGAGCAGAACGTTTTAATTTCTTCGTTCGTGCCCGGCTCCTGGCTCTTGAAATTGTTGGCCGGGAATCCCAAAATGGCCAGGCCTTTTCCACTGTATTTCTCATGCAGGGCTTCGAGTTGTTCGTACTGCGGCGTAAGACCGCATTTTGAGGCCACATTCACGATCATCACCACCTTGCCTTTGTACTTCGACAACGGGATGTCCTTGCCGTCAATGCTCTTCATGGTAAAATCCAGGGCGGATTCCTGTTTTGCTTCGGTTTTGCCGGCGGCCAATGCGCCTGCACAAACAAGTGTCAACGCCACCGCTATCGGGATTGCCAGGTTCATGGTCTTTTCTCCTGTGTCATTTCTGTTATGCAATGCCGTACAACGACTGTGGGTATAACACTTGGCGCGGCTGGAAAATGCCCGGTGATAGTGGAGAACAAATGGCATGGGAGAATCTCATTTGCGGGACCTATGCCCGGAATGGTATGCTTTGGGCCTCTTAGTGTGCGCTGGCGGCGCCGTGTTTTCCCCAACCATGACCGGAGTGCCCCGTGTCACAGGAAAAAACAGAAGCGGTGGTTTTGCGAGGCGTGGACTTCAGCGAAACCAGCCGTATTGTAACGTTTTTGACCCCGCACCGGGGCCGCATGGCGTGTCTCGCGAAGGGGGTCCGGCGAAAGAATAGTCCGCTCGGAGCGGCCTTGGATACCTTTAACCGGGTGGAGTTGGTGTATTATTGGAAGGACGGCCGGCAGGTGCAGACCTTGGCGGAAGCCGCTCTGCTCGATGGATTTCCGGGCATTAAAGCCCGGTTGGAACACAGCGCCTACGCGGGATTCCCGCTGGAGCTGGCGTACAAAGTGGCGCATGAGAATGAGCCGTCGGCAGCGTTGTATGCCGTGCTGGTGCATGGGCTGGAGCGCCTCGCGGAATGGCCGTGCGATGCCCGGACCCATGCGGGCTGGCAAGTGATGCGGCTGGTCCAGGCCGCAGGGTTCGCCCCGGTGTTGGACCAATGTGTGCAGTGCGGCGGCCCGCTGCCGGAGACCCCGGGGTTTTCGTATGCGGGCGGCGCGGTCTGCCGGGGGTGCGCCTCGGACCGGCGGTTGTCCGCCGAAGAATTTACTGCGTTACGGGACATGGCGGCGGCGGCGGCGGGGTGCCCCTGGGAACAGGCGCCCGCGTCCGTGTTTCATGTGTTGCGCCAGTATGCGGCGCGGCACTTGGAAACGGATTTCCGCAGTGCGCGCGTGCTGGAAGATATGTTTGGCAAGAATGCGTAAAATGGAGGCCGGAAACCTCCGAAAAGGTAATTGACACAAAGTATGGCGTGGCCCCAGGAATACATACGCAACTTTTGCATTATCGCCCACATTGATCATGGCAAGTCAACGCTGGCGGACCGTCTGCTGCAATTCACCGGCACCGTGGAAGAGCGGAACATGAAAGAACAGACGCTCGACACGATGGACATCGAGCGCGAGCGCGGAATCACCATCAAGGCGGTGTCCGTGCAGATGCGGTACAAGGCGGACGACGGGCATGAGTATTTGTTGCATCTCATTGACACGCCGGGCCATGTTGATTTCTCGTACGAAGTGTCGCGCAGCCTGGCGGCCTGCGAGGGTGCGCTATTGTTGGTGGATGCCGCGCAGGGCGTGCAGGCGCAAACCCTGGCCAACGCCTACAAGGCCGTTGATCAAAACCTCGAAATTATCCCGGTTATCAACAAGATAGACCTGGCCAGCGCGGACGTCGAGGGAACACGCGCCCAGATCGAAGAGGTCGTGGGCCTGGATGCGCAGGACGCCATTCTCACCAGCGCCAAGACCGGCGCGGGTACGAAGGAAATATTGGAGGCGGTGGTGAAACGCGTGCCGCATCCCCGGGGAAATCCGGACGACCCGCTCCGCGCGCTCATTTATGACGCCAAGTACAATTCCTACCGGGGCGTGATTGTGTACGTGCGCGTGGTGGATGGCAAGATGTGCGTGGGGCAGCGGGTCACACTCATGTCCACCCAGCTTAAATATGAGATAACGGAAGTGGGCATCTTCACCCCGGAAATGCGCCCCAAGCCCGAGTTGTGCGCCGGCGAGGTGGGCTACATGATCTGCAACATCAAGACCCTCTGCGACACCAAGATCGGGGACACCGTGACCCATACACAGAATCCGGCAATCAAGCCCCTGCCCGGCTATGAAGTGGTCAAGCCGGTGGTGTTCTGCGGCATGTATCCCGCCGCCGCCAACGATTACAACGAACTGCGCGACGCCCTGGAAAAACTCCAGTTGAACGACGCTTCATTCGAGTTCAAGGCGGACAGCTCGGACGCCCTGGGGCTGGGATTCCGCCTGGGATTCCTCGGCCTGCTGCACATGGAAATCATCCAGGAGCGCCTCGAACGGGAATTTGATCTCACGCTCGTCACCACCATGCCCAATGTGGCCTACCGCATCACGCGCACCAACGGCGAGCCCATCGTGATCGAGAAGGCCTCGCAAATGCCGCCGCCGGCCGAAATCGAACAGATTGAAGAGCCGTACATCGAAGCGGACATTATGTGCCCGAACGAATACGTCAGCGCGGTGATCGATCTGTGCAAGCGCAAACGCGGCATCCACGTAAACGTCGGATACATTGACGCCCGCCGTTGCATGGTGGTCTATCATATCCCCCTGGCGGAAATCGTGATTGATTTTTATGACAAGCTCAAAACCTACACGCGCGGCTACGGCTCCCTCGATTACCGGCTCATCGGCTACCGGCCCGGCGATCTGGTCAAGCTCGACATCCTGCTGAACGACGAAATCGTGGACGCCCTGTCCACCATCGTGCACCGGGAGCATGCGCAATACGTGGGGCGCGCGCTCGCGCAAAAACTCCGCAAGCTGATCCCGCGCCAGCAATACGAAGTGGCCATTCAGGCCGCCATCGCCCGGAAAATCATCGTGCGTGAAACCATCAAGGCCGTGCGGAAAAACGTCACCGCGA
>CAYXPO010000241.1:0-1876 GCA_964466925.1 uncultured Nitrospirales bacterium | reverse complement strand
GCGAAATGCTACGGCGGCGATATCACCCGCAAGCGGAAATTGCTGGAAAAGCAAAAAGAAGGCAAAAAACGCATGAAGCAGGTCGGCTCCGTGGAAGTGCCCCAGGAGGCCTTCATGGCCCTGCTTCAGGTGAACGAGGAATCGGATCGCTAAGTGTCCGGAATATCCGACATGCAACGGAAGCCGCCGCTTCTCCTGCGGGCGGTCATGGCCGTTACAGGGCCGTTCACGTATAAAAATCTTCTGGGCTGGGGGGTGTTGATTGTTTCGATTCTGTTCATCAAAGGCTGTCTGATCGACCAGTACACCGTGCCCACCGGCTCCATGGAACCCACCATCCACGGCGACCCCCGCTTCTTTCACGGTGACCGTGTGTTGGTGAACAAATGGCTCTATGGGCCCAGAATCCCCTTCACCACCACGCGTCTCTGGAATTGGGCCGCGCCCAAACGATGGGATATTGTGGTGTTCAAGCGCGTGGCCAAAAGCGGACCGCCCATTCTGCTCAAACGCGTGGCGGGACTGCCGGGCGAACGTGTGCAGATCAAGGACGGGGCGCTTTATGTGAACGGGGAACGCATGGAGCCGCCGCCGGAAGTGCGCGATAGCCTGCGCTACACCACGCGGCTGTCACCCGGGGAAACCGAGGTGAAAAGAAGATTTTTACGGTTCGCCCAAACCAACGAGACGTTTACCCTGCTCAATCCTCCAAACGCCGCCACCCGGCAACTCTACCGCGACCGCGAAATGTGCCGGGAACGCGTGAAGGGTCTCGATGTCGGCGTGTTATCCGCGGAGGAGGTGGAAAAATTATGTGACGGCGTGGCGCCGGAAGGATTGCAGGTGTTGCTCGAGTATTCAGAGTTCGAGCTTCCCGCCCTCTTTTACGGCGTGCGCCCGGAGCCGGAGTTCACGGAAGTTCCGGAGGGGCATTATTTTCTTCTTGGCGACAACAGCGCGGAGAGCATTGATGGCCGCATCTGGGGCTGGGTGCCGCGGGATCACCTCTATGGCCGCGTGTTTGGCATTTGGTGGCCCTGGAATCACCGCCGCGATTTCACCGGGTTCTCCCGCACCTGGTGGGGCATGGCCCTGCTCTATGGCCTCCCCGGCTTTATTGTAGCCCTTGAAGGATTCCGTTTCCTTCGGGATCGCCACGCCCCGCAACAGTAATCGTTCGTTTCGTAAAGACCCCACCAAGTCTTTTAGTGAGGAGGGACGCTTATATAATTCAATTTGGATTCTGCACAAAGAACTCCCACCAGGAGAGGGGAACTATTCGGGAAAAAATCGTCCGGGAGCGCGCGGGCGTTCCCGGAGATGAACAAGGATTTGAACGATTTAATTATTTGGGCGCTGGCATCTCGAAGGTGTAGAGGCCGGAACCGGCGGAGAACACCGGCATGCCCTTATCCGTTTCGACGAAGTTGAGTCCCGGTGCCTGGGCAAGGGGTTGCCCGGACTCGGTTATCGCCGAAGCTTCCTCCACGGGCATGTAAATCCGCGCCGTGACATTGGCGGGGATGGTCACCTGCCACCGCAGTTTATCGCCAACTTTTTCCCAATAGCTGAAGATTTGGCCGTAGGGGGAATTATGGGAGACTTTCACATAATCGAGGCCTTGCACGATGGTGGGCTTCAGAACGATCGCTTTGAAGCCGGGCGCGGCGGGCCGGATGCCGCCGAGGTTCTGGTACAGCCAGATGTTAAGGTCGCCGACCAGCATCACGTGGTTGCCGGAATTCATCGCGGGATCGGCGGTGTCACCATTCCACAATTCCCAGATGGTGGTGGCGCCTTTTCCAACCATATACCCCCAGCTCGGGTAGGTGGATTGGCTGGCGAGGGTGAAGGCCACGTCGGGACGGCCATTATC
>CAYXPO010000240.1:0-7285 GCA_964466925.1 uncultured Nitrospirales bacterium | reverse complement strand
GACGCCCCGGTGCTTGAAGCGATTCGCCCCACCGAAGTGGAGAATCTCTCCATTTTGCCGTCAAACCGCGAATTGGTAGGGGCCGAAGTGGAATTGATGGGGCTGGAACGGCGCGAGTTTTTCCTGCGCACGTGCATCGCTCCGCTGCAGGATCGTTTCGATTACGTCTTTATTGATTGCCCGCCGTCGTTGAGCTTGTTGACCGTGAACGGGCTGGTGGCGGCGGAAGGCGTGATTATTCCGCTGCAATGCGAGTATTACGCCCTGGAAGGGTTGAGCGAACTGCTCCAAACCGTGATCCGGGTGCGCGACAACCTCAATCCCGGTCTGGCGGTATTGGGGGTGCTGCTCACCATGTATCAACATACGAATTTATCGAAGCAGGTGGTGGAGGATGTGCGCAACCACCTCGGCAACAAAGTCTTCCAGACCATTATTCCCCGGAATGTAACCTTGAGCGAAGCGCCGAGTTTCGGCAAACCGGTCATTTATTACGATCTCAAGTCGGTTGGCGCGCAGGCCTATCTGGCCTTGGCGCGGGAGGTAATATCGCGTGTCTAACATGAAGAAAAAGGGCTTGGGAAAAGGGTTGGGCGCGCTGATCGGCGAGGCCCCGTTTTCCATAAAGGACGTGTCCGGCGGCGGGGAAGAAGCGCTTCCGGATGGCGCCAAGCTGATCCTGCTGGATCCCCGTGAGATTCGGCCGAATCCCAAGCAGCCGCGGCGGGTGTTTTCCGAGGAATCCCTCGCGGAACTGGCCGACTCCATCCGGCGCGACGGTGTACAGGAGCCGGTGCTGGTCCGCAAGGCGGGGAGCGGTTACGAACTCGTCAGCGGCGAACGCCGCGTCCGCGCCAGTGTGATGGCGGACCTCGAACGCATCCCGGCCGTTTGCCGGAAGGTGTCGGACCGCGACATGCTCAAGCTGGGGTTGATTGAAAACATTCAGCGCGAGGACCTCAATGCCATCGAACTGGCCTTGGGGTATCAGCAGCTTATCCAGGAATTCAACTGCACCCAGGAAGAATTGGCGGAACAGATCGGCAAAAACCGCGTGACTGTGACCAACACCCTGCGGCTGCTTCACCTCCCCGAAGTGGTACAGGAACAGGTGGCCGACGGCTCGCTCACCATGGGCCACGCCAAGGCCCTTCTCGCCATCGAGTCGCCCGAAGGGCAAATCGCCGCCGCGCGCAAGATTGTCAAGCAGGGCTTGTCGGTCCGTCAGGCCGAGCAACTCGCGGCGCAGAACAGCCCCAAGGCCAAGAAGGTTTCCGCCAAGGACCCGAACGTCGCGCAGATAGAAGACAGTCTGCGGCGCTCCCTGGGCACGAAGGTGGCCCTGAGGACCGGCAAGAGCGGACGGGGCAAGATCGAGATTGAATACTACAGCCTGGATGAATTGGACCGCCTGCTGAAATTGTTCCGGGCCCATAATTAGAAATAAGGATTGCATTGCATGTTTGACATTAAATTGGTGCGCGAGAATCCGGACGCCGTGCGGGCCGCGCTTGAGAAACGCGGCGCGAAAGTGGACCTCGAACCGGTTTTGGCCACCGATGCCCAGCGCCGGAAAGTACTGTATGAAATGGAACAGCTCCGTGCGGAACAGAACCGTACTTCCGGCGAAATCGCGAAGAAGAAGCGTGCGGGCGAGGATGCCGCGGGCCTGTTGGCCGCCATGAAGGACGTGAGCGAGCGCATCAAGGGGCTCGAAGAAGAAGTGCGCCAGGCCGATGAACAACTGAAGGACCTCATGCTGGTGATCCCCAACATGCCGGACGAATCGTTGCCGGTGGGCCTGGACAGTTCGGCGAACCGCCTCGAACGCCAGTGGGGCGATCCGCCGAAATTCGACTTTGTGCCCAAGGACCATGTGGAAATCGGCGAAGCGCTGGGCATTTTGGATTTTGAACGCGCGGCGAAGATTGCGGGAGCGCGCTTTTGCGTGTCGCGCGGGCCGGGCGCGCTCTTGGAACGCGCCCTCATCAATTTCATGCTCGATCTCCACACGCGCGAGCATGGCTACACGGAAATTCTGCCGCCCTTCATGACCAATTCCGACAGCATGCGCGGCACCGGTCAGCTTCCAAAGTTCGCCGCCGATTTGTTCAAGCTCGAAAACACCGATTACTGGCTCGCGCCCACCGCCGAGGTCCCTGTCACCAATATCCACCGGGACGAAATCCTCGAAGACGCGAAACTCCCCATTTATTACTGCGCGTACACCCCCTGCTTCCGCAGCGAAGCGGGCTCCTACGGTAAAGACACCCGCGGCATGATCCGCCAGCATCAATTCAACAAAGTCGAGATGGTGAAGTTTGTCCGTCCGGAAACATCCTGGGAAGAACTGGAAAAACTCACCCATAACGCCGAGCGTATCCTGCAATTGCTCGGCTTGGCGTATCAGGTAGTTACTTTAAGCACCGGCGACCTCGGATTTTCCTCCGCGAAGACCTACGACCTGGAGGTCTGGCTCCCGGGACAGAATGCCTACCGCGAAATCAGTTCGTGTTCGAACTTCACCGATTTCCAGGCCCGCCGGGCCAACATTCGCTTCAAGCGCGGCAAGAAACCGGAGTTTGTGCATACATTGAATGGGTCGGGGCTGGCTGTGGGCCGCACCGCCGTCGCCATCCTGGAAAATTACCAACAGGCGGACGGCAGCGTCGTGATCCCGCAGGCCTTGCGCCCCTACATGGGTGGACTGGAACGAATCGAGGCCAAATCATGAACGAAGTACTTCACGCAGCGGCGGAAGCCATCAAACGAGGGCAATTGGTAGTGGCGGTCACGGGCGCGGGCGCCTCGACGGAGAGCGGCATCCCCGATTTCCGCAGCCCCGGCGGACTCTGGACCAAATACCCCCCCAACGAATACGCCACGTATGAAGCGTTCATTGACAACCCCGACAAGGTCTGGACGATGTTCTACGAACTCGGCGAAACCCTGCTGAACGCGAAGCCGAACCCCGCGCATTATGCCCTCGCCCAACTCGAAGAACTGGGCAAGCTCCATGGCGTGATCACACAGAACATTGACGCCCTCCATCAGCAGGCCGGCAATACGGTCGTCGTCGAATACCATGGCAACATCAACGTGCTGAATTGCTCCGCCTGCTGGCGCAAGCGCAAAATGGACCTGACCTTCCGCAGCGTCGGCGCCCCCCGCTGCGAATGCGGCGGCTACATGAAACCCAACGTCGTCCTTTTCGGCGAACCCATTCCCCAGCAGGCCATGATGCAGGCCGACACCCTCGCCCGCACCTGCAACGTAATGATCGTCGTGGGAACCTCCGCCCAAGTCTATCCCGCCGCCGGCCTGCCCTACGCCGCCAAAGACAACGGCGCCTACATCATCGAATGCAACATGGAACCCACCGATTTCACCCACCGCATCACCGACGCCTTCCTCGAAGGTCCCGCCGGCGAAATGCTCCCCAAACTTGTGGAATTGGTGCGGCAATAACCCGTGCAAACAACTTGGCGCTGCGTGCTGCGTGTAGCTATGTCTTTTGCGGAGTGTTGAAGGAAATCCCGATTAACTGCGCAAACAGCTATTACCTCTGAAAAGTAAAAATAACCATTCCTTGACTCTTTTCTTCGCCCTGTGGTATTTTTTAGATGGGAGTTAGTATGGGCGCACATATCCTCGGGCACAAGAGCGCGTTGGCCGTGGTTCCCGGCGGCCTTTTCAGAGATTCTGTGATCACGGTTTCTGATCTTCAATGTATTGTGGCCCAGATACTTACAAATTCCACGAACCCCGGGGTGCCGCTCTCGGACATGAACCGGGACGGGCGGGTGGACATCCTTGACTTGCAATCCATGCTGGCCGAGGCTCAACACAGTCCGGCCCGTTCCCTTCCTGCATCGAGTACTCCACCGCATCAAGCCATTCTGTCCGAGAAATCAGAATGGCTGGCCGTGCGTTTGGAACATCGTTCGCCGGCGTTCCTGTCTGACGATGCCGGCCTTTCGAGTCCCATTTTATTCTTCCGCGAGGAACAATGGACCGGCCTCTATCACTATGCGGAACAATATCCCTTCAGCCTTACCCCGCATGCCCCTCCGCATTCCGCGTAATCCTGCCATTTTTTACCCACCTGATGTATAATGAAACGAATGATTGAACAGTGAGCATTAACAGGGAGAAAACATATGAAACGGTTATCGTTACGAACGTTGCTGCTGGCGGCGGCACTGGCCCCGGCCATCATGATGGCCCTATGGACACAGGATGGCGAAGCGGCCTGCACGATCACCAGCGCCGAAAGCTATTTCCACTTGTTTGTGGGATTGGGCGATGCGGACCACGACGGCACCATCTCAAAAGACGAATTGATCGCGATCACGGGCTGGAATCAGATGGTGGTCAATTTGGGTTGGGGACTTGTGGATACCAATAGCGACAATGAGATTAGCCTGGCGGAATTCTCGGCCTCCAGTTGGCTTATCAGCCTTCTGCCGTCCCTGGATACCAACAGTGACAACCAGCTTACGCTGGCGGAAGTGCGCGGGTTGAATTCGGGGATAACCCAGGCCATGTTTGACAATGCGGACACCAATGATAACAACATTATTGATTGCGAAGACTTATATGGCGCGTCCGAAGGGGCCAGTGAGGGGTCTGTGGAAGGTTCCGGAGAAGGTTCAGCGGAAGGCTCCGGAGAAGGTTCCGTGGAAGGCGCGGTGGAAGGTTCCGTGGAAGGCGGGGGAGAATGTGAAATTGACAGCACGGAAAGCTATTACCGCGTGATAATCGCCCTGGGCGATCTAGATATGGATGGCACGTTGTCCGCCGATGAATTGGTTGCATTGACCGGTTGGAACGCGACACTTGTCGGCTTTGCGTGGTCGCTCATGGACTCGAACAGCGATGGCGAGCTCAGCCTGACGGAATTCAACTCGGCAAGCTGGTTGCTTGACCGGTTGGGGGGGATGGACAGCAATAATGACAACGTGCTGTCACCCGCCGAACTGCAGGCCATCTTCGCCAACGCCACGCTGGATGCTTTTAACGCGGCGGACGCCAATGACAACGGCGTTATTGATTGCGAGGACCTGTATGGAGGCGGTGAAGGGGAAGGGCAAGCAGAAGGAGAAGGTGCGGCGGAAGGTTCCGCAGAAGGCGCTGCCGAAGGCGCGGTGGAAGGTTCCGTGGAAGGCGCTGCAGAAGGTGGGGTGGAAGGTTCCGTGGAAGGCGCCGTGGAAGGCGAAGGGCAAGCGGAAGGCGAAGGGCAAGCGGAAGGCGAAGGGCAAGCGGAAGGCGAAGGGCAAGCGGAAGGCGAAGGATGCGTGCTGGCGGCCTGCCCGGATTTTGATGCCGAAGGCACGGCCTTCTATGCTCAACTGGCCGTGGCGCTTCAAACGAACATCACCTGGGGCCAATCGGATATTGATACGTCGTTGATTTTTGACAGTTGGGAAATCGCGTTGTTCCAGGCGGTGTTATGCGATATGGAGGCGGGCGCGGATGATCCCACGGTATGCGCCTTCCTGGCGAATCGTGCAACACTCCGGACGGAACCCAACTACTCGATACTTACCGCCTATGAAAATGTCATTGCGGCCTTGCTGTCCATCAGCACCGAGATGCAGAACACGGTGAAGATACTGGGATTGGAGAAAACGTATGAAGTGGCGCAAATCGCCGCGAAGGCGGCTGGGGAGCCCTTCTCGGCCCAGGGCGACCCGGATGCGGACGGCCTGACCAATTTGGAGGAGTTCAACGCCACTATCGCGGGCACGCAAGTACGCGCGGATTATGTCCTTGCCGCGCTGACGCCCTATGTGGAAGGCGCTGAGGAAGGCGCGGCCGAGGGCGCAGTGGAAGGAGCCGAGGAAGGCGGTGCTGAGGAAGGCGCGGTGGAAGGTGCCGAGGAAGGCGTGGTCGAAGGCGTGGCCGAAGGCGCGGTGGAAGGCGTGGCCGAAGGCGCGGTGGAAGGAGAAGAGAATCCCTTCCATTCCGCAGACCCAAACCATGACAACTTGATTGACCTCTCCGAATTGCTTCGGGTAATTCAGTTCTTCAATTCCAACGGGCTGCACTGCCAGGCGGGTTCGGAAGACGGATATGCCCCCGGCTCGGGGGACACCTCGTGTGCGCCGCATGCCAGTGATTATAACCCGCAGGATTGGGCGATTAACATCAGTGAACTGCTCCGGGTCATCCAGTTCTACAACTCCGGCGGCTATCACCAGTGTGGAAGCGGGGAGGATGGATTCTGCCCCGGCCTCGACTAATCGTTAGCATTGACCGTAAGATGGGAGGGCCCAGTGACGGGCTCTCCTTTTTTGTCTTGGTGCGCGCAGGAGTACCTTGTTTTGGAAGGGGTATAAGCGAAAAACGCTCTTGAGCGCTATTTGACTATACAACATTTGACGTTTACATTTTTTGTCATTTTGCAGGGCTTCCGTAAAAATGCTGATTAGCAGATGCGGGGGAGTTGTTCGCCGGAGAGCATGTCGAGAATGCGTTGTGCGCCGATGCGGCTTTCGAGAAGAACGCGGCCGGAAGTTGTATCGGTTACGCGTCCGATGAGGGCGGGCCGGGTATCCGTGGCATGTTTTTGCAATATCGCGAGGGCGCGTTCCGTGTCGTGCTCGGCGACATAGGCTATGAACCGGCCTTCGTTGGCGACATAAAGGGGATCAAACCCGAGCACTTCGCAGGCGCCGGCGACGTCATCGCGGACAGGAATGTCCGTTTCCCGGAGGAGTGCGCCGCAGCCGGAGGCATCGGCGATTTCGTTGAGGGTGCTGGCGAGGCCGCCGCGGGTCAGGTCGCGCAGGCAATGCACGGCGATTCCCTGTTCCAAAAGGTCCAGCACCGCGTCCGCGACGGGGGCGGAATCACTCTCAATCGTGGTTTCAAATTCGAGGCCTTCGCGAACGGCCATGATGGCAATGCCGTGCCGCCCGAGGTCGCCGTTAATCAGGATGGCATCGCCGGGACGCACCGCGCCCGGACCAATCACCCGATCATGTTCGCGCACGCCAATGCCGGCGGTATTGATGAAGAGACCGTCTCCGTTGCGGTGGTTGACGACTTTGGTGTCGCCGGTGACGAGGGCAACGTTGCAGGCATCCGCGGCCTGGCGCATTGAAGCGGTGATCTTGCGCAGAAGTTCAATGGGCAGGCCTTCTTCGAGGATGAATCCGGCGCTGAGATAGAGGGGCCGCGCGCCCGCCATGGCCAAATCGTTCACGGTGCCATGGACCGCGAGCGAACCGATGTCTCCTCCCGGAAAAACAAGGGGTTGGACCACATAGGAATCGGTGGT
>CAYXPO010000239.1:0-7351 GCA_964466925.1 uncultured Nitrospirales bacterium | reverse complement strand
CCATCCCCATTGACTCCATCGAAACCCTCCAAAAAATCGGCAATGACCCCGCCTATCCGCTCGACGGCGCCTATGCTCTCACCCAGGACATTGATGCCTCGGCAACCGCTTCTTGGAATGATGGGGCTGGTTTTGACCCGATTGGCACCATGGAATCCCGTTTTACGGGATTTTTCAACGGAAACGGTCATACTATTTCCTACCTCACCATCAACCGTCCGGAGGAAAAGTATACCGGGCTGTTTGGGGCGGTGGATATGACGGGGAATATCAAGGAGCTTGGGCTTTGCGGCATATCTGTTTGGGGGGATTATTGCGTCGGCGGTTTGATAGGCTGGAACAATGGGGCGGTGAGCCAATGTTACACCACGGGGTCGGTTTCAGGAATGCGTTCCGCGGGCGGTTTACTCGGGGCCAATCATGAAGGGTTGGTGTCTCAGTGCCATTCCACCGCTTCGGTTTCCACACAAGGTTTCGTTGCGGGCGGCCTGATTGGCGAAACCGGCTATGGCACGGTGACCCAATGCCATGCCACAGGCACGGTTTCCGGGAAATCAATCATTGGCGGGTTGCTGGGCCGGAACAATAGCACTGTCACGCATTGTTGCGCCACGGGCGAAGTATCGGTGAATCGGAACATTCTTGGCGGATTAGGTAAAAACGGGAATCCACCGCACGCAAAAGAAGCAGAGGCGGGAAATGGAGAATATGTTGGCGGGCTGGTTGGCAAAAACGAAAGCGACAGTGCCTTGATGCAATGTTATGCGATGGGCGCGGTCTCGGGGCAAAGGTATATCGGCGGGCTGGCCGGACTGACCGGTGGTTCGGTGACACAATGCTATGCAATGGGCGCGGTTTCCGGAGGGGATTTCATCGGCGGACTGGCCGGGTCGAATTACGGCACGATGTCACAATGTTATGCCGGAGGTGTGGTTTTAGGAACCAACCAATGTATCGGCGGGCTGGTTGGATGGAATTGTTATGGATCCGTGACGCAATGCTATGCGGCGGGAAAAGTCTCCGGGCGTGACAAAGTGGGCGGGCTGATTGGTGAAAACAATGAGAACGGCGAAATAACCGCCTCGTTCTGGGATATTGAAACATCAGGACAAACAGCCTCTTCTGGGGGTATGGGCATTACCACGGAACAATGCATGCAGTCCGCCACATTTACCGCGGCCGGCTGGGATTATGCCCAGGTGTGGGCACAAACAGATGGACAAACGTTTCCGTATTTTGCCGGGTCAATCCCCGCCGGGACATCCTATACCCTGACGATATCCATTGAGGGGAATGGCGGCGTGTCCCCGGAAACAGGATCATCGTGGCCGGCGGCCTCACTGCGGCTATTAACGGCGCAACCTGATACGGGCTGGGCATTCGCTGGTTGGCTCGGTGACGGTTTTTTTGCCACCAAGCCCGCCCTTGTGCCCATTCTGCCGCTGGTTCTGCACCGGAACATCACCTTAACGGCACTCTTCTTGCCCGAGGCGCCCATTGAAATTCACTCCATCGAGGACCTCCAGAAAATCGGGCATGAACTTTCATATCCCTTGTCATGGGACTATCTGCTCGAAAATGACATTGATGCCTCGGCGACGGCGGCTTGGAACAACGGGGCCGGATTTGTTCCCATAGGCAATCAGGCGTTTCCGTTTACCGGTGTGATCGATGGCCAGGGCTTTGTTGTCTCCGGACTCACCATGCGGTGGGCGGAAAGTGACCATGTCGGGCTGTTCGGGGTTGTCGGTTCGGCGGGACGCGTTGAAAATCTTGGACTCCAGGAGGCATTGGTTACAGGATATAGCGCCGTTGGCGCATTGGCGGGCAAGAACTATGGTGCGCTGACACAATGTTTCACATCAGGCACGGTCACCGGGATGAAGATAGGTATGTGGGGATCTGTCGAGAGTCTGGTTGGCGGTCTGGTTGGCGAGAATCTGGGCACGGTGATGCAATGCTATGCTCAAGGCGAGGTCTCGGGGCATGCCGGTGTTGGGGGGCTCATCGGCAATAACAATTCCGGTTCAGTCACACGATGCCACGTGATGAGCGCGGTTTCCGGGGAAAATTCCATCGGCGGTCTGATTGGCGCACACTCGAAAGGCACGGTGGAGCAATGTTACGCCACCGGTGAAGTATCGGGATATTCCAACGTCGGCGGGCTGGCTGGAATCAACTCCGATTCAGTGGTGCAATGTTATGCGAAAAATTCGGTTTCTGGAAACAGGTCAGGGAACAATAATGCCGGCGGATTTGTTGGTGTTAACTACGGAACAATAAACCAATCGCATTCGATGGGCATGGTGTCGGGGTATGCCTGTGTTGGCGGGCTGCTCGGCTCCAACGCCGGCTCGGTAATGCAATGCTATGCAACGGGAGCGGTGGCGGGGAGTCTTGACATCGGAGGGTTGGTTGCCAGAAATGTGGACGGCACAATAACCGATGCTTATTGGGACATCCAAACCTCGGGTCAGGCCATCTCGGCAGGGGGCGCCGGAAAAACTACCGCCGAAATGAAGTCCCAAGCAACCTTTGTCCATTGGGACTTTGATACTGTCTGGACCATCATTGAAAATACCACCTATCCCTATCTGCGAAATCTGCCCGAAGATGGGGAGATCGAAGGTAATATTGAGGGCATGGAAGAGGGTTCCATGGAAGGTGGGGCGGAAGGCCTCCCGGAAGGTTCCACGGAAGGGGAAGGCGCGAATGAGGGCGAAGACGAACCCGGTGTGCGTGAAGTGGCACGCCAATTATTCGATGCTTTCTCGATTGGAGACATTGACCATAATGGGGGGCTCTCGATGAGTGAAGCCGGTATGTTGATTCCGGGGCTGACACAACAGACTTTCGGCCAAATAGACGCCAATAACAATGGCGAACTTGATCAAGATGAATTGGAAATGGCCATGAACCAGGGTGTTTGTGGTTGTTATTTCCGGAAAAACGGAACATGCTTCGATATTCGAACATCCCTTGGGGATGTGCTTCTGTTTGGACTCAGCCTTCTGATCTTAATGTCATGGAACAGCTTCCGGCGAAACTGAACGCTTCCCCCGGCTTGGTTTCCCTTGAGTCCGCTGTAGGCTAATTGATCTACAGCTTTTTAGCTTGCCGCATTTTCCCTACTATGGGATAGGGACCCATGAGCCGCACTGATCCCACGGGTCCCATCCCTTGTTCATTTTCATCTTGCCTATGGCTTTACTTTGCCGCGGCCTCATAGTTCCGCAGCACCTGTTCCCAATTCACCACGTTCCACCATGCATCCACATAATCCGCGCGCTTGTTCTGATACTTCAGATAGTAGGCGTGTTCCCACACATCAATGGCCAGCAGCGGCACCGTGCCCCACGGAGACAATTTCTGTTGATTCTCCGCCTGCAGTACCAGCAACCGCCCGTCTTCCGGACGGTAATGCAGCAATCCCCAGCCGCCGCCTTCCACCGCTTTCGCCGCCGCGCCGAAATGCGCCTTGAAGGCATCGAAGCTGCCGAAATCCTGCGTAATCTTGTCGGCCAAGACCCCCACCGGCGCGCCGCCGCCGCCTTTCCCGGCCGGGGCCATGATCTTCCAGAACAGGCTGTGCAGATAATGCCCGCCGCCATTGAACGAAGCCTGCCGCGACCAATGCTGAATCAGCCCGAAATCATTCGCCGCGCGCGCCTTCGCCAGTTCCGCCTCCGCCTTGTTCAGCCCCGCCACATACGCCGCGTGATGCTTGCCATGATGCAACTGCATCGTTTGCGTGTCAATATACGGTTCCAGCGCGTCATAGCCGTACGGCAGTTCCGGAAGTGTATGTTCCGCCGCCGCGGCAACCGGCGCCGCCGCCTCCGCGCCACGCGCCTCCATGGCCGAACCCAACACACTGCCCGCCAAGGCAATCCCGCTTGCCGTCACCAAAAAATCGCGTCTCGAAGTGTCCATTCCCTTATATCCTTAAAATTGGTTGTTTTCAGTTATTGGCCCGTTCACGCCCTTTACGTTAACCATGCCGGGCCCGAGGTCCTTATCGTTCCCCGTTCACTCCATAGAACCCTTCCTTTGCCCCCGTTATTCCCGCCCATTCACACTATCCACGCGCTGTTTTATCTTCCGTTGTCCTTTAAGTCCTTTAGGTCCTTTGCGGCCTTTCCCTTCTCCCTTCTTGGAAATCCACGCCCCGCGCGGCTACAATGAAACCCAAATCAACAGAAGGGGTTTTTCCCATGAATGGACGCATACGTTGTTTGGCAGGGGCTGTCGCGGTTCTGAGCATCCTTGTTGCCGCAGGGTGCAACGGCTGGTTTTGCACCTTCACCAAAGAAACCGTCATGGTGCCCATGCGCGACGGCGTCAAACTCGCCACCGACATCGCCCACCCCAAGAAAGGCGGCCCCGCATTCCCCGCCGTGGTTGTGCGCACCGTCTACGGGCGCGCGGGAAAATTCGGCGATTCCATGGCGCAATCCATTACGGACCGCGGATACGCCCTGGCGATCCAAGACACGCGCGGGCGCGGCGGCAGCGAGGGAAAAGAGACGGTCTTCGCGGATGACGGATGGGGCGAACGCCAGGATGGCGCGGACACTATCGCCTGGATTAAACAACAACCTTGGTGTAACGGCAAGATCGGCACCACGGGCGGCTCGGCCCTCGGCATCACCCAAGTCCTCATGGCCGGCGCCACCTCAATACCCGCCGCCCAATACATCGTCGTGGCCGCCTCCAACTTCTACGGTCAGCTTTCCTACCAAGGCGGCGTGTTCCGCCGCGCCCTGTGCGTGGACTGGCTGACCGCCCAGAAAATCCCCTACATGATCGAACTCTGGCAAAGTCACCCCGCGTTCGACGATTTCTGGAAACAGCATGACGCGGAAACGCGCGCCGGCCAGATCACCGCGCCCGCCGTTCACGTCGGCGGTTGGTGGGACATTTTCTGCCAGGGCACCATCAATAATTTCGTTACACGCCAATACAACGGCGCTCCCGGCGCCAAGGGCAACCAGAAACTGATCATGGGCGCATGGCTCCATGGCCCGAAGGCCAATCCCGGCGACCTTGTTCTGCGCGGCAATTTCAACTTCGATTCCGGCGCCATCGAACGCCGCTTCATGGACTATTGGCTCAAAGACGAGCAAAACGGCATCATGAACGAGCCGGCGGTCAATTACTACACCCTGGGCGATGTGATCACGCCCAATGCCCCCGGCAACGAATGGCGCACCGCCAACGATTGGCCGCCCTTTGCGACCGTTGAAACCGCCTATTTCCTCCACGGGGATAAAACGCTCTCCACCAGCCCGGCCACCCAGCCCGATGCCCGCCTCACCTACACCTACGATCCCAACAATCCCTGCCCCACCCACGGCGGCGCGGAATTGACCCTTCCCGCAGGCCCCTTCGACCAACATGAACTCGGCCAGCGCCCGGATGTGTTGGTATTCGCCAGCGAGACCCTCGCCGCGCCCGTGGAAATTACCGGCAACGTGAAGGCACGCCTTTTTGTCTCCAGCGACGCCCCCGACACCGATTTCACCGCAAAATTCATTGACATCTATCCCGATGGAAAAGAAATTCTCATGCTCGACGGCATCCAGCGCGTCAAATTCCGCAATGGGTTTGAAAAAGCGGAGCCCTTGCCCGCGGGCGCCATCGGCGAACTCACGGTTGACCTGTGGACCATCAGTGTGATTATCAATACCGGCCACAAAATCGGCCTGCACGTTTCCAGCAGCAACTATCCGCGGTTTGAAAAAAATCCCAATACCGGAGAAGACTTTCCGGGAACCGAATTGCGTCCGGCCGTCAACACGGTGCACATGGATGCCGCGCATCCAAGCGCCTTGTTGCTTCCCGTGCGTCCGTAGCCACCAACACGGCGCTTTGCCGTTTGCCCATAGATAAGCGATGTGTAATTAAGGAATGTGAAAATGAAGTGCTCCAAATCCCTTGTTCTTGTGGCCGCCCTGTTGGTTTCCCTCACCGTTGCCACGCATGCCGTGCCGGTGGGAAGCGCGATCACCGCCCAGCAGGTCATCTCTCTCGAAAATAATGCGTGGCGCATCGCCTGCGACCCTAAAAATGAAGGCCGCGATCAAGCCTGGTGGAAATCGCCCACTCCCGATGCGCAGTCCGTCACCCTGCCGCACGTTATTCAAGAAACTTTTCCCGGCTATCACGGTGTGGCGTGGTACTGGCTCGATCTGGACATTCCACCGCATCCCCTTGATAACGGCCGCTATCTCCTGCGCTTTTGGGCCGTGGACTACCTCGCCGAAGTTTGGGTGAACGGCGCGCCCGTGGGCGGCCACGAGGGCGGTGAAACCCCCTTTACGCTCGACATCACGTCCGCCGTAAAGCCCGGTCAAGACAACCGCATCGCGCTCCGCGTCTTGAACCCCGGCGCGGACCGCATTGACGGCTTCACCCTGGATGAAACCCCGCACCGTAACAAGCGCCCCACCCTGATTGTCGGAAGCATGATGGATATCGGCGGCATTACCGAAGTCCCGGAATTGCTGCTTGTTCCCCCCCTCCGCGTGGACGATGTCTTTGTACGCCCGGACTGGAAGACCGGCGCCTGCAAAATTCAGGTAACGGTCCGTAACACCCTTGAAACACCCGCCTACGGCCACATCGCGCTCGCCATCGGTCCCGCGAACACCGCCCAAACCGTGGCCACCGCGCTATCCGCGCAAACCTTCAACCCCGGCGTTTCCGTGGTCACGCTCGAAATTCAAGTCCCCCAACACCATCTTTGGGATTTGGAGGACCCCTATCTCTACGGACTCACCACCCGCCTTTCCGCCGAAGGCGGCCTCGGCGATCAAGCCTTTGTGCGTTTCGGATTCCGTGAATTGCGCGTGGACCGCGGTTTCTTCCGCCTCAACGGCAAGCGGATTTTCCTGAAAAGTTCCCACACGGGAAATCACTGTCCCGTGGGCCAGATATTTCCTCCCAAGGAAGCCAAAGACCTCCTCCGCAAGGACATGATCTACATGAAATCCAGCGGTTTCAACACCGTCCGGTTCATTGCGGGCATCGCCCATCCCTATCAGTTGGACCTGTGCGATGAAATCGGCCTCATGGTCTACGAGGAAACCCTCGCCGGATGGTGTCTCGCCGATTCCCCCCAAATGGCCGAACGCTTCGATTTTTCCGTCCGCGAAATGATCCTGCGCGACCGCAATCACCCCAGCGCCGCCATTTGGGGCCTCCTTAACGAAACCCCGGACGGTCCCGTCTTCCGCCACGCGGTGGATATGTTGAAACTCGTGCGCGAACTCGATGATTCGCGCCTTGTCTTGCTCGGCAGCGGGCGCTGGGATAAACAATTCACCATCGGCTCGCTCTGCAATCCCGA
>CAYXPO010000238.1:0-7369 GCA_964466925.1 uncultured Nitrospirales bacterium | reverse complement strand
AGTTCTTTTATAAACCGCCGGAGCGTTCGTGAATGCTTGAGCGCCAGCAGGCGGCGTTCCCGTTCTCGCGCCAAAACCTCCCGCCAATGCTTCAGTAAAACCTGCGCATCCCCGAGCGGGGTCTGCCGGGCGATGCGCTGGATCAAGGTGCGGCGCTGAATCGCCGTTTGCATCAATTTCTTTAACGCGCCCGGCCCCATATCCGTGGCCAGCCGCACCGCCGATTCCTCCTCGTCCTCAAACAACCGGTGGAGGGCGCCGGTGACCGCCTCCTCCAGGAGCAGGGCGGTTTCCGCCTCGGCCAGCACGGCAAAATCCGGGTCCAATTCCAGCCGCAGGGCGTTTTCCCGCAGGAGCGTGGTGCAGAATGAATGAATGGTGCACAACCGCGCCATCTCCACCCGCCGCTCCAGATCGCGCCAATACGTCATCTCGTCCCGGTGAATGCCCGGCCGCGCGGCATGAGCGCGGAAGGTCAGCCGAAGCCGGTCCTTCATTTCCGCCGCCGCCTTCTCCATAAACGTTATCGCGACAATCTCGTTCAGATTGGCTTCGCGTTGCCGCAAAATGCCGGCGATACGCTCCACAAGAATGCGCGTCTTCCCGGACCCCGCGCCCGCGTCCACGCAGATGCGCGGCGCGCGCGCCGTAATCGCTTGCTCCTGTTGGGGCGTCCAATCCATGCTCGTTTTATTCCTGTTCCACTTCGCGTTGCCCGGCGCCTTTGCGTTCCATCCGCTCCTTTTCATGGCGGCAGGCGTTGCGGAAGGCGCACCATGAACACGCGGTCTCGCCCACAGGCGGAAAACTTCCCGCCCGAATACCCCGCACCGCGCGCGCAATCGCGCCGGCCGCGTTGCTCCTGACTTCCTGCTGCGCCTCCATTTTTTTATCTCGCAGCAGGGCCTCGCGCCGCTCGTTCCGGTCCACCCGCCAATACTCCGCCTTCGCGCAGCGGCGTTCCGTCATCAGTTGCTTCTCCAACGCCTCCGCATACACAAACAACTGCACATTGTCTCCGTTTGTTATCTCTTTGGCCTTCGGCAACTGCCCGCTCTTGTAATCAACAAGCCGGGCCGCTTCTTCGTTCACGTCAATCCGGTCTATGCGCCCGCAAAAACGGACCGGTCCCGCCTCCGTATCCATCACAAACGGTTCTTCCGTGGATAGCGGGTCTTTTGATTTGAACCGTCCATGGCCAAACGAGACCTCAAAATGCGCGGGTTTCCATCCGGAATCATCCGCCGTCCGGGCTATGTGGAGATACCGCAGAAGCTGTGTTTCCATGCGTTTCAGTTCCACGGCCCGCACAGCGGGGGGGGCGGTCAGGCTTTTCCAGTCATGCGCTTCAAACGCCTCCGCCACCGCGCGGCGCATCGCCTGTTCCGCCTCCGCCGCCGGAATTTCGGCCACCGCCCGGCCCCGGTACGGTTCATGAAAGCGCTGCAGCGCCGCATGGAGAATCGTTCCGCGCACCCGCGGATCAAACTCCGCATCGGGTGCTTCTTCCGCTTCCAGCCGCATGATGCGCTGGACCAGAAAAAGAAATGGACATTCCAAGTACTGTTCAATCTGGTCCGCGCTGAAGTGATGCTCCGCCCCATACCGTTCCGTGGCGGCGTTCACCAATTCCGGATCGTGCAAAACGCCGTCATATATCCCGAAGGGATGTTCGCCGTGGCGTTCGTGTTCCATTGCCGCGCCGTGCTCCAAAGGCAGTAACTCCTCTTGGAACGCCTTGCGAAGGGCGGAATCCCGGTGAAACGACATGGCAAGCAAGTCCCGTTGCGAGGCCGCCTCTTTCGGGAAGGGGATAAAAGCATCGCTTTGCGGGGCCGCCTCCACCACCTTGGCGTGCCGGTCAAACAACTCGATGACCTCCGCCAAGAACGGGCTGGGCATGGTTTCGCGTCCGCCTTCTTTCACTAAACGCCAGGTCAGGGTCAGGCTTGATCGCGCCGCGTCCATCCCGTGGTGGAACAACAACCGCTCGCGGTTGTGATGATCGCCGTGCCCTTCCAACACGATGCCCGCCTGCTTCAACCGCGCGATGTCGCCTTCAGGATATATCGCGTTCAAGTGGGGCGGCTGCGGGGTCTCGCCCTCGATGAGGCCGCCGAAGAACACATGCGCGAAGGAGAGATTGCGAATCGCCGAGACGTCGCCGCACCACACCCCCGGCCCGTGGTCCGGCCACGAAAACGTGGTTTCCTGGAGACTCCGTTGCAGGCATCCGGTAAATTCCTCCAGGGAGTATTCTTCCCGGGAATCCAGCACGGCCAAGGTGCTCAACAACCCCAGCAGCGCCTCATATGCGCGCTTTTCCGATTCAATCACCTCGGGTGGTCCGACATGCTCAAGACACCGTCCCGCGCCGAATCCTTGCAGCATTCGTTCAAAGGCGTCCACATGCGCCGCCAACGCCGCGCGCTGGGGAAGGCTTGCCCATCCCACGTGCAGCCGATTCACCGCCTCAAGACACTCGTGTGCGATGGCCGCCGCTTCCGGCATTTGTTCCAACAACGCCAGGATATCCTCGCCTTCACCCCGTTCCAGGCGGACCCGCAGCGCCTCCAGCCGCGACACCCATTCTTCATGGCCCGCGATAATCCGCGCGCTCCGGGCCAGGCGGCCGTAGGCCAAGGCATGGGGTGGCGCGTTCATCCACCGCGATGTGAGCACGTCCACCACCGTTTCGCGTTCCCACGCCGCCGCCGCTTCAAACAACCGGGTTATAAACGCGCCCAAACTGCTTTCGCGCAGCGAAGGCCGGTACTGTGCCATGCGGAACGGAATGCCAAATTCGCGAAAGACCGCCCGCACGGTATCCGCCACCGGCGCAAGATTGCGAAACACCACCGCGATCCGATCCGGCGCCGCACCTTCCTCCAAAATCAGCCGCTTGATCCGCCGTCCAATCGTTTCCACTTCATGATTGAGGTCCGAACACGGGACCACCGTCAAATCCTCCGTCATTCCGCTTGGAAAATCAGGCCGGTCCCGCCAGAAAATCATGGCGGCGGCATACGCGCTGTGGCGCGCGGGGGCGGGGGCCTCCAAACTAATGGGGGTTACATCAAATTGCTGCTGTAGGCGAACCGCCGTCTCCTTGGGGACGGTATACACGTCCTGCCGGTCCGCAGACGTATCCAGATTCAGGCCAAAGACCAGTTCATCCACATGTTCCGCCAGGGCCTTCAACAACCGGAGTTCGGAAGGGGTGAAGTCGTCGAATCCATCCAGGAACACCGCTTGGATGCCGTGAAGCGCCGCCGGACGCCGCTCCCGGCATCGGAGCGCGGCTTCCCAATAGATTCCCGGAACGTCATACCGGCCTTCCGTCAGCAATACGCGCTGATACGCGGCATAGGCCGCCGCGACCAGCGCGTCCATGGGGGATGGGGCGTTTCCCCGCATGATTTTTGCCTTGAATTCTTCGGGTTCAATGGCGGCCTGCTTCAACGCATCCATCACGCGCAGCAAATGGGTGATTAAACCGGCATTCCCCGGCGCCGCCGCAAAGGGGGCCGACAGTTTTTCCCGCGCCAGCGTTTTCAAACACCGTTCCAGGATCAACCGGCGCTCAACGATCCCCAGGGTTCGTATCACCACGCCTTCAGCACGCAACAATTCCTGGGCAAAATCCGTGAACGACCACGCCAACCGCCCCCAGACGCCTGGCAATCCACCCTCCAGCAATATCTGTTCCCGCCGCCGTGACGCATAGGCCCGCGTGGGTGTCAGCAACAGCACGTGCCCGTGCTTCTCCCGGATGTGCTTATCGATCAGGGAAGAACGCGCGGATCGGTTGGACCCGCAATACAACCTTACCTTTGCCATGTGGCAAGCCCCCTAAAGTTGTTCCTCGACCAGAATTTCATACCGATACCCTTGTTCGGTAAGGAACAACTGCCGTTTAACACTGTAATCCTGATCGCAGGTCTCCCGCGACACCAGCGAGTAGAACCGCGCCACCAGGTTGGAATCCTTTTTCGGACGCAGAATGCGCCCCAGCCGCTGCGCCTCCTCCTGCCGCGACCCGAAGGTCCCGGACACCTGGATCGCCACGTTCGCATCCGGAAGGTCAATGGCGAAGTTCGCCACTTTCGATACGATCAGCAGCTTGATCTTGCCCGTTTTGAAATCACTATAGAGCCGCTGCCGTTCCCGCGTAGCGGTGCGCCCCGTAATGATCGGCGCCTTGAAATGCTTGGACAAAAACTGGCCTATCACCAGTACGTTGTCCTCCTTATGGCGGTCTATCAGCATTTCACAAAGATGTATCTTCGAGGGGTTCGTCGAGGCTATCCGGAATTTCGTCCGCTTGTCGGAAATGGCATAGCGGTAGCGTTCCTCCTCCGGCATCCGCACCCGGATTTCCGTGCACAAGGCCTGCGCTATCCACCCCTGTTTCTCGAGCACCTTCCACGGCACATCGTATTTTTTGGGCCCAATCAGGCTGAATACATCATCCTCGCGCGCGTCTTCGCGCACCAGGGTGGCCGTAAGCCCGAGCCGCCGCCGCGCCTGCAACGAGGCCGTGGCCCGGAACACCGGCGCGGGGAGGAGGTGGACCTCGTCGTAAATAATGAGACCCCACTGGCCCTCGTCGAAAAGACTGAAATGAACAAACGGTCCGTCCTTGACCTTGCGATAGGTCAATACCTGATACGTGGCGATGGTCACCGGCTTTATTTCTTTTATATCCCCGCTATATTCGCCGATCTGGTCTTCCGTCAGCGTGGATTTGTCAAGTAATTCATCTTTCCATTGACGCAACGCCACGGTGTTGGTGGTCAATACCAGTGTTTGGGTTTGAAGCATGTTCATGACCCCAATCGCCACGATGGTCTTCCCCGCGCCGCACGGAAGCACAATGGCGCCGCTGCCCCCGCGGTTCGTTCCCCCCGCATAAAACGCGTCCACCGACTCCTTCTGGTATCGCCGCAACTCGAAATCGTGTCCACTGAGCGTTTTCGGGCGCAGGTGCATCTCGAGCGGCGCACCGTCCACATACCCCGCCAAATCCTCCACGGGGAAACCAATTTTAATCAACGCGCATTTCAGATTGCCCCGTTCGTCCGGCTTCACGAAAATCCGCTTCATGTCCGGCGAACCCGTGATGAACGGCTGCAAGGATTTTTGATTCAGCAACTCCGCGATCAGCAGCGCGTCTTCCGACTCCAGCACCAGCGGACCGTTCGCCTGCTTGTACAGCTTCAGCCGCCCATACCGCGAGATGTTTTCCTTGATTTCCGTGAGAATGTTTTGCGGGACTTCGTACTTGCTGTACCGCTCCAGCCCTTGAAGGATGGTTTCCGCCGTGATCCCCGCCGCCGCCGCGTTCCACAAGGACAAGGGCGTTATCCGGTAGGTGTGAATGTGCTCCGGCGACTTCACCAGTTCCGCGAACGACGCCAGAGCGTCCCGCGCATCCTCAAATGCGGGATTTTCCGTCTCCAACAGTATGGAACGGTCGGATTGAACAATAATCGGTTTATCCGGTGCAAATGCCATAGGGGCGCAGTGTAACAAAAAAAACCAGGCAATGCACACCCTTACTCCGCGCAAGCGGAGTAAGGCCCGCCGAAAGCACGGCTTGCGCCCTTGGCGCAAACGTGCGTAAGGCCCCTTACTTTGCGGAAGCGGAGTAAGGCTAACTCAAATTCCCAAGTCTGTGCCCTATTCGTCGGATCAGTCGGATCAGCCGGTTCTTCCGGATCATGTCGGATCTTTCTTGTATTATTTCTCCATCACCTCATGTTCGCTGCTGACCGCCACGTCCCGGTTGTCGAACAGGTTGAAATAATAGACCACGGTTCCCTCCGGCAGAGCGGCGGATACGGTGCGCGCCGAGGCGTCAATATTTGCGGAGGCTTCTTCCCAGTTCCGTTCTTTCCACACGCCCGTGTCTTTCGTGAAATTGAGCACCGCCTTCGTGATCGGGGTTTCCGAAACATAGGTGACCCACACCCGGTTTCCCTCGCGGCCCTGTGAAGTGATCCTGGGCAGCGGCACGCCTCCCTCGAACAGGCTGTCTGCAAACACGTGTATCTCCTCTGGCTTCTCGCCGGGACCGCCATGCGCATGCGGCATGCGCGGTCGCACGCACAACTGCCTCGGCGCTTCCGGCAGCCGGTACGACTTCCGCAAGGAGTCCATCGGATACGCAAAATCATTTGTGCCCGTCACCCACAGCATCGGCATCGGGGCCTGCGTCAAATACACCGAAGGGTCCCACAACTCCAACCACCGGCGCGCCTTCTCCTGGCCCAGTTTCTGGAATCCCTCCACCCAGGCCGAACTCTCGCCCAGGAATCCGCAGCCATAGACCGGCGCGGCAAATTTGAACCGGTGATCCACCCCCGCCACAATGCAGGTGAGATACCCGCCCCACGAAATGCCCGTGACGCCAATCCGTTCCGCGTCCACTTCGGGAAACGACCGGATCAGCGAATGCGCCAGCACCACGTCCGCGACGGCATGATAGCTCCATTGATCCTGGGGCGGCTCGTTTACGCGCTCGAAATCGCCCCAGCCCGCCGGACCACCCTGCGCATGCCGCTCCCAGTTCCCATACGTCCCGCGCGGAACGCACCCGCAGGTGTCCATGGCAATGGCCGCATACCCCCGCTCATTCCACAGCTTCACCCAATCCGAAAAAGCCGTCCCGCCGCCCCCATGCACCAGCACCATCGCCGGAAGTTTCCGGTCCACCGCCGGCGCGCCATACCAGGCAAACACCCGGGTCGGCTGACCTTTGAAGGCAGGCCCGTCATAAAACAGCGCCTTCATCCCCGCCGCGGTAAATTCCGGCGCGGGATAGGTTTGCGGAGTCTTTGATAGTGCCTCCATATTCCATGGATGGGCCGAATCCGCCGCCCCCACAAACCCCGGCAATGCTATACCCAGCCACAACGGCACAAGAATGAGCGTCCACTTTCGCATACGGTTTTTCACCTCCCAATTATTGCCTGATACTTATCCATTAAAACCAAGGTATACTCCGTAACGTGCGCTTCAGGCAAATTGCACGCGTTCGGTGACATTGAATATACCCCCTCCCAAAAAAACCTTGCCAATCCGCAAGAGGTATGCGAAAATTTCGATGGAGGGTAGTATGAACACGCAATCGGGTAATAGGCCATTCGGTGTATTGCACCGTTCCCGTGGATGGGCATGGTCCGTGTTCCTGTCCTGCTATCTTGCCGCCATGACTGTCTTTGCCAATACCTCCGGATTCCATGACGCCGATTATTACCCGCCGGATCGCATGCGCAACCCATCTACAACGCCATCCCCTTCCCCTGCAAATACTACGCGGAAATCAAGGACGACGGCAGCACCAATAAGTTCAAAATGCTGTACG
>CAYXPO010000237.1:3678-7375 GCA_964466925.1 uncultured Nitrospirales bacterium | reverse complement strand
TGCGGGCCATGGCATTTCGGGATGCCGATGGGGTGCCACGGGCGTTTCCCGTTATGGCCTGCCGGCCTGCGGGAGCAAACCGCCTGCTGGTGCGGGACGCTTTGTTCACTCGTTATGCCGCCGCCATTCCCATAAACGCCGAAGTAGCCGTGGCGATTATTACCATGGACCCGGTGGCTTATCAGGTGAAGGGAAGGTATGCCGGGATGCGCCTGGGCGCGGGCGTGCTGGACCTTGAGGAATGTTATAGCGCTTCTCCCCCTTTGCTGGGCGAGAAGTTGAATCGAACTCCATAAAAAGGCAAAGTATCGTTTCATTCAGGAGAACGCCCATGTTTTTTCCCCTTTTGCTAAGTGTTTTGGCCGGGGTTTCGGCTCTTCCTTCCTGGGAGTTTGATTCCCCGGCGGAACTGGAGTCCTGGCGGCCCAATCAGCAACTTGCCGATGTGGAAATAAAGGATGGGGTGCTTCATGCCCGGACCACGGATTGGGACCCCTTTTTCAGTTGCCGGACGCAGGAATTTCCGGCCACCCCTTGGCAGTATGTGGTGGTGCGCCTTAAAGCAAGCCAGCCGGGCAAAGGGGAACTGTTCTGGTCGAAGGACCTGGAGGGGAAGTTCGGCGGCCTATCGCAGGAAAAGAGCACGCCCTTCACGGTGCGTGGTGCGAATGAATGGGAAGAAATCACCATTATGCCGTTCTGGCAAAAAGAAGGCGCCATACGCCAACTTCGCCTTGATCTTTATGATGACACCCAATTTTCCATTGACTGGATACGAATTTTAGAGTGGGGGGGAGGCCGGACGCCGTTGACCGGTGTGTACTCATGGACGTTTGAGGGCGGAAAACCGGACGCATGGCGGATTCATGCGGGATGTTCCGACTTTTTTGCCCCGCCGCTGGATATGCCGCTGGGCGAACGGGGCTGGGTGAATGTGCGGCTGAGCGCCTCAAAGGATGCGCAAGGCGCTGTACTCTGGGCATCCAAGGACGCCGTGGGCGTGCAAAGTGAATCCTTCACCCTCCGGGGCGATGGCAAGGTCCACACCTATACGCTTGAAGTGGCCAGTTATCCTTCCTGGGGCGGCCAGCTATCGGTCTTTGGGGTGCGGCTTCCGGAAGAGGCCCTGCGGCGGCTCGAATCGGTGAGCATCACGGAAGCCCCGGAAGGTCCGGGCGAACTGGTGGTGAACTATTTGGGGTTTGAGAATGGCGTAAATCGCGCGGGCCGGGTCTGCCGGGTACTGGCGCAATTTGAAAATAAAGGCGGCGGCGCCTGTTCGCTGGAGAAGGTTCAACTGCATGTTCCTGAAGGGGTGCGCATTTCCGCCGCGCCGCCCAAAGACTCCGTGGGGCCCGCCGAGTTCGGCGATATCGTTGAATTAACGTGGGAAGTCGTGGCGGATGCTCCTGGCATGCAGGCCATTTCCCTTTCCGCCACGCCGGAGAATCAGGAGATTGCCCGGGCCGCCTTGACCTTTCTGCCCCCGCTCCAATGGCCCGCCGCGGACTATGTGCCTGAACCCCGGCCGGTGAAAACGGATATGGATGTATGCATGTATTATTTCCCCGGGTGGGCCTCCGACGCGTCTTGGGACTGCATTCGCCGGACCGCGCCCATTCGCAAACCGCTGTTGGGTTATTATGACGAATCCCGCGCGGACGTGGTGGATTGGCAAATCAAGTGGGCCGCGGAAAACGGCGTGAAATGTTATCTTGTGGATTGGTATTGGGTGAAGGGAAATCAGCATCTTACTCATTGGTTCGAGGCCTACCGCAAGGCGAAATACCGCGATCTGCTGCATGTCGCCATCATGTGGGCCAACCATAATCCGCCCAAATCCCATTCGATGGAGGATTGGCGGAACGTTAACCGGGAATGGATTGACCACTACTTTAATCTCCCTTCATATTACCGGATCAATGGGAAACCCGCTTTGTTTTTCTGGGCCCCCGAAAATCTGCGCAATGACCTTGGCGGTTCCGAAGGGGCCAAAGCCGCCTTGGCGGAATCACAGGCCATGGCGCAGGCCGCAGGCTATCCCGGCGTTGAATTTGTGGCGGTGAACAGTGATCAATCACCGGCCTTGGTGAAATTGCTTGAGGACGAAGGTTATTCCGGGGCCACGAATTACCACGAATGGGGCCGCGCGGTCGAGATGTCCTCGATCCCCAATCGCGCCCGGTATGAGGATGTGGTGGCCACGGCTCCCGAAACGTGGGCGAAGCGGGATGCCATGTCCGCCTCGTTGACGTATTACCCGGTGGTGGAGAGCGGATGGGATTCCCGTCCCTGGCATGGCGGCAAGTCACTGGTGATTGGCGGGCGCACCCCCGCCTTGTTCGAGCGCACCCTGCGGGACGCCAAGGCTTTCAGCGAGGCGCATGGAAAACGCCTGGTGGTGGTGGGGCCCGCCAACGAATGGGGGGAAGGCAGTTATGTCGAACCCTGCACGGAATATGATTTTGCGATGATGGAGGCGATTCGCGCGGTTTTTGCCCAGGGCGATCCCGCCTCCTGGCCGGTCAATATCGGCCCGGCCGATGCGGGCCTTGGCCCTTATGATTTTCCGGCACTACCCCCGGTTGCCGCTTGGGAATTTGGCCAAGGCGCCGGCGGATGGAACGGTATGATGGGCGTTGCGGACCTGCGATGCGAAAACGGATGCCTTCAGTTTTCCACCACCACGGACGATCCCGCGATCAATATCTCCCTGCAACGTGTTTGGGCTTCCGAATTCCCCAAAATAGCCCTCCGGATGAAAATGACCGGTCCAGGACCCAAGGAGCTATCCGCACAATTATTCTGGTCCGTGGGCGGCGGCGGCATGTCGGAAGCGGCCAGCATGGCATTCAACGTCCGCAATGACGGCGAATTTCACGACTATACCGTGAAGGTAAAGAGCCGCCCACGATGGCGTGGCCGCATCGCCGGGTTGCGCTTTGATCCGTGCAGTGTTTCCGGCATCGAAGTCAGCATAGACCGTATTGCCCTGGAAAAATAGAACCCGCTTCCAGCCAGGTCATCTGATGGGTGGATATTTTTATTTTAGTCTCATAAGGATGTTGAACGTGAGGAGGAAAACATGCCGCATTCAACCGGTTCCAGCAACCAACGTATCGTTTCAATAGACGTCATTCGCGGTTTTGCGCTGGCCAGCATGGTGTCGGTGCATTTCGTGATATTTTTCGGAAACGCCCAGGCCGTGCATACGTGGATTTACTTCGGGATGAACCACGTGATGGGCGATTGGATCGCCAGTTGTTTCCTGATGCTGTCGGGGATCAGCCAGGTATTGTCCGCACAGCATCATGGGGAACTTGACAATTGCCTCCTTTTCAAGCGGGCGTTAATCCGAGGCACGTTCATCTTCGGCGCCGGGCTGGTGATGTTGGCGCTGGCCTGGGGGCCTGCGCATATCTGGCAATGGGACATTCTCACCCTGATGGGCGTGGCGACGGTCGTCCTTTTCTTCTGCCGTTTTCTGCCGTCCTGGAGCATCGTCCTTATCGCCGTTTTCATCGCCGCATGCACGCCCTTTCTGCGGGGCCTGCTGGCCATTGCGCCCGCGTGGAGTGAGACTTTCATGCCGGTGCCGGTCATCAACGACTATTTCCCCGGCATCCTCTACGATCCAGTCGAAGCGCCGGAAGCCGCCTGGAACATCACGGACATTGTCCGGGGATTCTTCTTCACC
>CAYXPO010000237.1:0-3668 GCA_964466925.1 uncultured Nitrospirales bacterium | reverse complement strand
CCTGCTGGGGTTCGTGCTGGGCCGGAGGCTTGTCGAGAACAAATTACGGAAAGACGTCTTCGTACTGGCGCCGGTTGGGGTTGGCTTTATCCTGTTGGGGCTGGGCATTGGCTATGCCGGTGCACAGCGGCCCGTTGCCGCGATCCTATCCGGTTACATCGCCCCGCTGAGTTTTTATCCAAATTCGTTTCCCATGGTTTTCTTTCAACTGGGCGTGTCTGTCACGATTATCGCCATTCTTTACCATCTTTACGATATCCGCGGGTGCCGGTGCGCACAACCCGGTGTTTTCGCCCGCATCTTCATGTTTTTAAGCCGGTCTTCGCTGACGTTCTATTTTTCGCACTATATGATAATCGGGTGGACGCTTGCCGCGGTGTACTGTGTTACCGGCTCATACCGCCTCTATGATTTGATGGGGGCGTGGCCCGCATTTTTGTGCAGTTTTGCGGCCATAGCCGTGCTGTATCATGGACTCCGGATATGGGACAAACGCGGCGGCAAATACAAGCTCGAGTGGTTCTTGAACGCGCTTACCCGCCGGCTCACTTAACACCATTAGGCGTGTCCCGGCAACCGCGAAATTCCGAAATGTGGAATACGGAGCGGGAATGTGGGGGGACGGAAGAACGTCCTCTTGGAGTAAGAGATCTGCTATATTAGTGCGGATGTCTGGTGCCAGGTGTCGGGAAAGGGGACTTTACAGTAGATTTTATCCACAGATTTCTCAGAGGGCCACAGATTGGATGAGGAGCGGCAATGGACTGAATTGTGAATCTGGCTTTCTCCTTCCACCGTGTATCGGGGAAGGGAGTGCGGAACAGGAAGACTATGGAGTGCGGTAGCTTGCTACCGCTTTTTATTCCTCTCCTTACACCCGGGCCTATGGAACACGCCGGGGGCGGATTGCGAGGCAGGGGCGATTGCAGGACTCTGTTTTCAAGAGCCCGTGGCCATCGCCCGTTCCGCCAATGTGGCGCCGGCGGCCCGGCATTCTTCCAGGATTTGGGGTGTGGGACGGTATTGCGCCCGGATTGGAGCGGCAATCATGTCCCATTTCAGTCCCTCCAGGCTTTCGTGAATGGCTTCGGGGCCTCCGCGGCTCCATCCATAGGAACCAAACGCGATAGCGGCTTTTTTGCCGGGCTTGAGTCCCTGGATCGCGGCAAGCACGGCCCCGGCCATGGGCATCATCCAGGCGTTTAACGTGGCCGACCCAAACGCCACGGCCGCCGCGTCGAAAATTTCGGTGGCGATGCGGGTGAGATTCGAGCGGCGGATATGGATGAGATGGACGTTCACTTCCGGGCGTACCGCCCCTTCGTAGATCGCCCGGGCCATCTGCTCCGTGCTTTCCCACATGGTATCGTAGAGGATCACCACCTTGCGTTTTGGAATTCCGGAAGTCCATTCCTGATACAACGCCAAAATCCGGGGGAGGTGTTCCCGCCAAATGACGCCATGGGACGGGGCAATCATTTCGATATCGAGTTTTCCCGCCGCCGCCAGTGCCTTGGCCGTGGGGGCGCCGTACGGGGTCAGAATATTGGCATAATAGGTTTTGGCTTCCGAAAGCGCGGTTTCAACACACGCTGTATCGTCAAAACGCTGGGCGCAGGCATAGTGCTGGCCAAAGGCATCCATGGAAAAGAGGATTTTATCCGGGCGAAGATAGGTAAACATGGCCTCCGGCCAATGCGCGAGGGGCGTGGGGATGAATTCCAAGGTTTTTTCCCCTAGCGAAAGGGTTTCCCCCGCAGTGATCGTTTTAACCTTCCACGCACCGGTGCCGAAATATTGGGAAAGCACTTTAAGGCATTTTTCATTGCACACGAGGGTGGCGTTGGGCAGCGCGGCCATGATTTCGGGCAAGGCGCCGGCATGGTCGGGTTCCGCATGATTGCAGACCACCCACTGAATCGCCGCCGGGTCCGCCACTTCCGCGATATTCCGAAGCAAATCCGCCGCATAGGGGGCTTTAACGGTGTCAATCAGGGCATTTTGTTGATCCAGAACCAAATAGGAATTGTAGGTGGTCCCTTGTTCCGTGGTGTAACTGTGGAAATCCCGTATGGTCCAGTCCACAAAGCCCACCCAGGCAATTCCATCACGTACCATGCAATGCATACTTCCGGCTCCTTTTCCTGCGTTCCTTACATCGAGATCAAAGGTCCAACGCACCCTATTCTACCCGAAACGGAGGATGGAATTATCCATGACCTTGAACCGGTGCCGCTGGTCTGAGGTATGATTAGGCTTTCGCCGCCGGGTTCCTGGTGGATTCCAGTTGTTCTCAGAGTGCAGGGCGGCGGAGTAGTGCAGGAAAGGAACTGTGTATGTGGAAGAAGGCCCTGAAAGTGTTGGCGGGTGTGGTGTTGATTGCCGTGGTTGCGCTCTGGGGATTCAAGGCGCACCGGGATGCGCATTATTTTGACAATTATGATCCCAAAGCGCCGTTGAACATCACCGTGCTTGAGAAAGAGGACGTACATCCGGACACGCCGGAATCGGGGTATACCCTTATAAAATTCACGTTCGACGGGTACCAGGAAGAGAAGGTCCCCACGCTGATGTCCATCCCGCTCAAACGGACCGGGAAGAAGTTTCCGGCGGTTGTTTTTTTGCACGGCATCGGCCAGAACAAGAATTTCCTGAAGGAAATCACCCTGCCCTTCAATCAGACCGGTTTCGTGCTGGTGAGTTCGGACCAATTCATGCAGGGGGAGCGGAAACTTCCGCCGAATGCATCCGGGTGGGAGCAGGCGAAGGCCTTTGTGCGGCGTCCGGCCAAAACCATCAACGAGGCGCGCCGCCTGATTGACTATCTCTCCACCCATCCGGACATTGACCCGCAGCGCATTTATCTGGTCGGGGCCAGTTATGGCGCGATCACGGGAACGACGGTGATGGCGAAGGACAAGCGCATTCGCGCGGGTGTGCTGGTGTATGGCGGTGCGGACCTGGGCAAACTGCTCAATTCGACGGCGGCCCATCTGGGCGTGGCCGCCGGGCTCGGCATGATCAAGGGGAAAATCGATCCGGAGAAGCCCCCGCTGCCCAAACTGACCGCTTCTCAGGATCGTATCGCGGAATGCATTGTCCGCTGTGTGGTTCCCATTGCGCGGTATTTTCTGGGCGCTTCCGATCCCATCCACTTTGCGGACCAAATCGCGCCGACGCCCGTGTATTTCCAGAATGGGAAGTTCGATGTGCTCGTGCCCAAGGCGGCGGGCGAAGCCTTGCAGCAGGCGGCCAAAGAACCGAAAAAGATCACTTGGTACGATTCGGACCATGTGGGCATTGATTTGCAGCAGACGATCAAGGTCTTGGAAGATGGCTTGGGCTGGCTGGTGGAACAGGACAATCCCCTGCGCGCCCCGGAGGATCAAGTCAAGAAACTCCCCTCTTTTGACATCGAGAGGACCTGAAGCGCTGGAAAGAAACGGCCCTGTTGCCCTGTATGCGGCTGTTCAATCAGCGAAAATACTGGTCCACGAATTCCTTGAGCGCAGGCGCATAGATATCTTTGGAGGAAAACTTTCCGGCGCGGTGCGCGCCATGGAGTTCCACGAACTTCTTGGGAACGGGCATGGCATTGAACAATTGCCGCGCGCGTTTAATCTGAACCACCGTGTCATCGGCGCTGTGAAATTGCAGGATGGGACACT
>CAYXPO010000236.1:0-7380 GCA_964466925.1 uncultured Nitrospirales bacterium | reverse complement strand
GTTCGCCAATGCCTGCTTGGACTGAAAACCTTCAAAAAAGAGGCCAACTTGTTTTTCAGTATCGTAGACACCCAGGAGATTACCCGGGAATTCGTTGACGACACCCTCGCCGCGCTGTATGGTTCGGCAACTTTATAAAATCTGCAACCATCACGTTGTTCGGACAAGAGAAACCCCGGGTAACAGCGGCAGGTCCGGCGAACGGCCGGCCCAATACCCTTCCCCCCAAAGAATGGCATGTATTTTGCGTATAAACCGGTTCTGCCCACAACAGGTGGTGTTCAAAAGGGTATCCGAGGGATAAAAACCCTTGACTGCCCCTGCACAATTTGCTATACTTCTTCCCGTAGTGCCGGGGAATTGGTATTAAAGGGCACTATACGTGTGAAAGATGAAGGAGAGCGCGTTAACAACCCCGGGGATTGGTTTACAGTCCCAGGGCTAAGAAGGAGAAAAAAATGCGGTCAATCAAAGTGTTTCTAATGATTGCCCTTGTAATGGGCGTATGTGGAATGGTGTATGCCGAACTTCAGAATGTGGAAGTGGGCGGGTCTATTCGCATCCGTGGAAACTGGTTTGATGGCGAAGACAACGAAAACTTCGACATGTCGTTTATCGAGCAGCGCACGCGCCTGAATGTCAAGGCCGATTTCACCCAGAAGGTCAGCGCCTTCTTTGAAATCGACAGTTATGACATCTGGGGCGAAGATTTTCGCTCGCAAAACTACATCACCGGCCAGGACACACGCGCCCGCAGCGTGGATGATGTGGAGTTCTATCAGGCGTATATTGAAGCCAAAGACATGTGGGACACCGGCCTCCAACTCCGCGTGGGCCGTCAGGAACTCACCCTGGGAAGCGGCTGGCTCGTCGGCAATAACAGCACCTCATCGTTCTTCACCGGCCTTTCCTTCGATTCCATCCTGCTTTCCTACAATCTGGGCGATAAATTCGCGGCCCACCTGCTCTATGCAAAACTGGCCGAAAGCATGCGGGATCTGGGCGAGGATGACGTCGATCTGTATGCCCTCTATTTGACTTGCACCGCCGTGGAAAACATGACCTTCGACCTCTACTACATGTTCCTGCGCGATGACGGGCCGGTCATTGGTTCCGTTGGCGCCAACAACCTGCTGCGCGCCCTCTTCCCCCGCTTTGCCGGGAAAACCGCCCAGATCGCCGATGTCCATACGGTGGGCGTGCGCGCCGCAGGCGGCTATGAAGGCCTTGATTTCGAGGCGGAAACCGCCTTCCAATTCGGTTCCATCAGCGACAGCGGCCACCGGCACCTGAAAATCTGGGCCGCCGATGACGACCTTACCATGTGCACCAATGTCGGCATCAACCTGCAAGCGGGCTACACCTTCGACGTCAAAACCAAGCCCCATCCTTGGGCCGGTTTTGCCGCCTTCTTGGGCTTGCATGACAATGATAACCCCGATCTCCCCTTCAACCGCCTGTTCTCCAATTGGGAGTATAGCGAGTTCCTGGAAAACACGGAACTCTCGAACTGCTACGTGTTCCGGGCCGGTGTGGATGTCAATCCGATTGACGCCCTCACCCTCAAGGTCGTGGGCACCTGCATCGTCGCCGACAAGGACGAAGGCAGCCGCAACCGCATGTACGACCTCACCACCGGAAACCTGGATGAACGCCTGCGCCACTGGGCGTCCAATATTCGCAACAATTGGGGCCGCTTGGTGGACGGTACCGGCAGTCCCAGCCGTGAAGCCGCGTGGGAACTGGGCCTGTATGCCGATTACGCCTACAGCAAAGACCTCACCTTCCGCGCCGGTTATGCGCATCTGTGGACCGATAGCGGTATCGAAAACGGCGACCGCATCGCCCTTAACGGAACGTCCGTCGCCAACGTGGGCGGCAACGAACAACTCGATTACTTCTTCTGGGAAACCGAACTCAAATTCTAAACGGACTGGGTGATACACACTCCCCGGGAAGGCACCCTTCCCGGGGAGTGGTTTTTTTGCACCCGGCAGGGCGCGTTGTTTATAGCCGCCACCCCTTCATCTCCTCTATGGCACGGTCCATCCACCGAAGGAGGATTGGCCGTGAGTTCATCCGCGTACCGCCGCCAAGGGAGCCGGGGACTCTCAATGGCGCATACGATGGCAATTTGGTTCGATACGCGGGAGAGGAATTTTCCTGACGCGGATAGCTTTAAACCATGCTGTACAGCGGGTCCTTTCAGGACAAGTCTGACATGTCTGATACAGGCCGGTACTGCTGAATGTTTGCGCCGGATTCTCCCGCACAGTACAATCATCCTTTGTTTTTTCGTAAAAACATGCGAAGGAGTGAACCATGAAACTTTTTGAAAAACACGAACCGTCACCGGCGTCTTATGGGCGCGCCTCTATTCCGCTGGCTGCCTTTCTCTTATTCTCCATCATGCTGGCGCCTTCTCTGGGGCATGCCGAGCCCGTGAAAAATATCATCCTGATGATCGGCGACGGGTGGGGATTCAACCATCTGGAAGCGGCTGATTACTACCAATTCGGCGAAAAGGGCCAACAAATTTTTGAAAAAGAATTTACCGCCCTGGCCGCAAGCACCTATCCCGACGGGAGCAGCTACGATCCCGCTCTCGCGTACAGTGATTTTGAATATGTAAAAAAGGGTGTCACCGATTCCGCCGCCGCCGCCACCGCCCTCGCCACCGGCCACAAAACAAAAAACGGGAAACTGGGGGTTGACCCGGAGAACACTCCCCTCGAAAATGTGGCCGAAAAAGCGGAAAAGAAAGGAAAATCCACCGGTGTCGTCACCTCGGTGCCCCTGTCCCATGCCACCCCGGCCGCTTTTGGCGCCCACAACCCCAGCCGGGGCAATTACCCGGAAATCGCCCAGGAAATGTTTCTGAAAAGCGGGCTGGATGTCATCATGGGCCCATGCCATCCCTGGTACGACGATCACGGGCGCGCCATTGCCCCCATCAACGGAAACACACCTCCTGAAACCATCCCGGAGAAAAATTACCGGTATGTTGGCGGCCCTGACCTTTGGCAGGAACTGTTGGCCGGGAAAGCCGGCGGTGACGCCGATGGGGATGGCCAGCCGGATGCCTGGACCCTGATTCAGTCACGGGCCGATTTTCAGAAGCTCCTGGAAGGAAATACCCCGAAACGCGTCTTGGGCATCCCGCAAATCGCCGACACGCTCCAACTGGACCGCGAAAGCGTGATTGGAAATCCCGAGACCGAAGAACCAGGGCAGTCACCGCGCATCGAAACCGTGCCCACGCTGGCTGAAATGACCGCCGGCGCCCTCAACGTCCTCGACAACGATCCGGAGGGGTTTTTCCTCATGGTGGAAGGCGGTGCCATTGATTGGGCCAGCGGGAAAAGCCTGGGGCGGACCATCGAAGCCGCCGTGGCCTGGGTCAACGCCAAAAGCAACTGGCGGGAAACCCTTATGATCATTACGGCGGACCACGAAACCGGTTACATCAACGGCCCCGGTTCCGATCCCGAACGCAAACCCGTTCAGAACAATGGCAAAGGAAAATTGCCCGGCGCGGCATGGTATGCCGGCCACACCCGGAACCTTGTCCCGCTTTTCGTGAAAGGAAACGGCGCGGAGGAATTCGTCAAGGCCGCCGTGAACGAAGATCCGGTGCGCGGCAAATACCTCGACAACACCGATATCGGCAAAATACTTGGTGAACTGGCAAGCAAATAGGCACAGAATCAAAATATCGCAGAGGGAAATGCAGGATGTCTGAAGAAGGGTATGTGCACGGATACACCGGGCGTGAAGCCGGACGATTGAGTGATCAGGCGAACGCTTTGGCGCATCTGCTCCATCATGACACCCGTTACCCGCCGGGGAGCACGGTGTTGGAAGCGGGTTGCGGCGTGGGCAGCCAAACGGTTTTTCTCGCGCCCAACAGCCCCGGCGCGCATATCACCTCCGTGGATATTTCTCCGGATTCCCTCGAAGCCGCGAAAAACACCGCCGCCGCGCGCGGCATCACCAATGTCACCTTCCAGGTGGAGAACCTTTATGACTTAAGCTTTCCGGACGACACCTTTGACCATGTGTTCGTTTGTTTTGTGCTCGAGCATCTTTCCGATCCGATCCGCGCCTTGAAAAGCCTCCAGCGCGTCCTGCGCCCCGGCGGCTCCATCACCGTCATTGAAGGCGACCATGGTTCTTTCTACAGCCACCCCGAAACCCCTGAATCCCGCCGCGCCGTACAATGCCTCATCGATCTCCAAGCCCGGCTTGGCGGTGATTCCCTCATTGGCCGCCGATTGTACCCCCTGTTGAACAAAGCGGGCTTCAAAGACGTCCGCGTGTCCCCGCGCATGGTCTATGTGGACTCCAGCCACCCGGAACTCGTCGAAGGCTTCTCCAAGCAAACCTTCATCGCCATGACAGAAGGCGTTCGCGAACCGGCCTTGGCCGCCGGCATGGTTTCGGAACAATTGTGGGAAAAGGGCATCCGCGACCTCTACCGCGCCACGGAAGCCGACGGCACCTTCTGCTACACCTTTTTTAAGGCCTTTGCCCGCAACCCTTGAAACCGCCCATTTGACACGTCCACGGCCGGTTCGTTAGGCTGATACGGCAGTTTGTGTGTCATCGGCGGCGCCTTGCGCGCCGTTTCAATACAAGAGCATGGAGAACACTGTGATGAAATGGCCGATTGTTGTTTTGGCGCTTGCGGCAACCGCTGTTTTGATGGCCGGATGTCAAACTTTTTCCGGGGCTCCCAGAATCGCGAGTGCCGCCATCACCCCCGCCGAACTTAAGCCCGGCGATACCGCGGTGATTACCGTCAATGTGAAGGACCGCCACCGCCTTATTGATCGCGTGCAGGGGGTTGTCAAGGAAGAACCCCGTATTACCTTCAATCTCCATGATGACGGCCTGAAGGGTGACAAAAAGGCCAAAGACCACGAATGGTCCATGCAGGTGGATGTCCCCATCACCGCCCCCCCCGGAGAATTCCTCCTCGAGTTCACCGCGTTGCGCGGCGATGGGACCCCCGTTCCCGTCCGCGATAAAAAAGGCCATGTGACCCAGCTAAAAACCACCCTGCCCCTTGTCATCCGGTATGCGCCGCAATAAGAATGGGTAACGGATGATTGCCGCCCTGGTTGTGGCCGCGCTGGCGCTTGCCGCCGAACCTCCGAATATTTTGTTTGTCTCCGTTGACACCCTCCGGGCGGACCGCTTGGGTTGTTATGGCTGCCCGCTGAACACCTCCCCGAATATTGACCGCCTGGCAAAGGAGGCCCTGCTCTTCGAGGAGTGCGTCTGCGAGGTCCCGCTCACCTTCCCCTCCCTGGGCTCAATGCTCTGTTCGCGCTTTCCCCGCATGACCGGCACCCGCCGGAACGGCCTTAAAATGCCCTCCGAGATACCCTTGGTGACCGAACAATTCAAAGCCGCCGGCTACTATACCTTCTGTGTCCAGAGCAATTGGACCCTCAAGGCAAAACTCTGCGGTCTTGACCGCGGCTTTGATGTCTATCAAGACAGCTTCCACACCAAACGCTGGGGCATTGTCAACCCGGAACGCACGGCGGAGGAGGTGTCCCGGATTGCCCTCGAACTATTGAACAACCGTCCGCAAGACCAACCCTTCTTCGCTTGGCTTCACTATTCGGACCCCCATGCCCCCTACAAAAAACACCGCGATTACAACCCCGCCGGACTCAAGGCTTGGCACTGGAACAAAAAGGACCGCGTCCGCGCGCGCTATGCCTCCGAAGTGGCCTATACCGACGCCCACATTGGCCGCGTCCTGGACGCCCTCCCGGAAAACACCTTGGTTGTTTTTACCGCCGACCATGGCGAATCCTTGTTCGAGCACGGTTACCTCGGACATGGCCGCCGCATCCATCAGACCGGCATCCACATTCCGCTCATCATCCGCGCCCCAGGTCTTGCCCCCGGCCGCACCCACGCCCCGGTCTGCGGCACCGACATCGGACCCACCCTGCTCGGATTGGCCGGATTGCCCAAAAGCGGCGGCATGCTCGGCACAAACCTCATGGCCGCCCTGCCTCCCGCCTCCCGCGCCCGCATCATCGAAACCTACGGCGGCGCCGTGCCCAAGGTGCCCGGCGCAAAAGCCCTCATGGCCGAACGGAAACCCATGCGGCAGGGAATTTTGCTCGACGGATGGAAACTCATTCTGAACGGAAAAGACGCGGAATTATACTGCCTGGTCAACGACCCCGGCGAAGAAAACAATCTTGCGGAAAAAGAACCCGCCCGCGTACAGCAATTGCGCGCCCTCGTCGAACAATGGGACAAAGCCACCCAATTCAACACCCAGGAAACCGAAGAATCCCTCAGCCAAGACGATCTCCAGGCCCTCGAAAGCCTCGGCTATCTCAAATAGCGCGTTACGCGATGGCCCCTGGTTTTGAATACGGACGATAACTCAGAGAAATGATTTTGTCCTTTTCCGTAACCATACTTTACGTTTAGCCGGAAAAAATGCATAGTACGGTTGTCATTTGGTCGCGAAGTCAGGACTCCACCCACCCAAAATAATATCGAAGCCCTGTTCAATCTGTCTATATTCTTATTATTCTTCAATCAGGCAAGGTGTATTATTGCACGGCGATTTCAATGGCGATGGCGTGATCATCAATTTCATAACGGTTCGGTGCGCTTTCAGAAACCGTGTCCACCCGCGTGATTGAAATGCGTTCCGCCAGCACTTCCTTCGCGATGACGTTCTGGAACTGATTCACGGTATCCACCAATTCCTGGCCGGTGGTCTCCGCCGTTACCGCGATGCGGGCGTCATAGGGCAGGCGTTGTTCCTTGCGCAGGTCCTGAACGCACCGGATGCATTCACGCACCCAGCCCTCGCGTTTCAATTCCTCTGTGATCTCCGTGGAAATCACCACCACCATGTTCTTGCCTTGGGCGGCCGCAAACCCCGCTCTCGGGTTCAGCCGCACCTCGACTTCTTCGCCGGTTAATTCGATGGATTCACCCTCCACCGTCAGCACGATGTTGCCCGACTGCAATTGCGCGCAAAGGGACGCCCCGTCGCTGTCCGCGAGCGCCTTTTTCACCGCATTCAATTTCTTCCCGAGTTTGGGCCCCAACAGCCGGAAATTCGGGCGCACCTCATACGCCACATACTCTTCCGGGCTGTTGCAAAACTCGATCCGCTTGATGTTCAGCTCTTCCATGATCAGTTCGAGATGCTTCTGCAGTCCCGCGCGAATGCCGTCATCGGTCAACACCAACTCGCACAGGGCCAACGGCTGCCGCACCTTGATATTTTCCGCGCGCCGTGCGCTCAACCCCAGCGTGACCGCTTCGCGCGTGTATGAAACCAAAAAAGCCATCAATGACGCTATTGCGGGCAAAAACCTCAGTCGGACT
>CAYXPO010000235.1:0-7410 GCA_964466925.1 uncultured Nitrospirales bacterium | reverse complement strand
GGGGTGGGGGCGGAGCGGGGGTATTCCCCCGCGCCCGACATGGAGGCGCTGCTCCGGTCCCATCAAATTCCGCTGTTCATGTACGAGTCCAAGGACCCGCTGACGGATGCGGACCTTGTTGGCTTCACGCTTCAGTCCGAACTCACCTATACCAATGTGGTGAACGCGCTCGATCTGGCGGGTATCCCGTTGCGGAGCGCCGCGCGCGGGGACCGGCATCCCCTGATATTCGCGGGAGGCCCCGGCGCCTATAATCCGGAACCTCTGGCCCCGTTCATTGATTTTTTTGTCATTGGCGACGGCGAGGACGCCATTCTGGAAATTATCCAGGCGTTGCGCCCGTTGAAAAACGCCCCGCGCCAAGCGAAACTGGAAGCGGCGGCCCGGATTGAAGGCGTTTATGCGCCTGCCTTGTATCCGGTGGAAACATTGCCGGATGGGCAGGTGCTGCCGGCGGTGGGCGGCCCGAAAATCCGCAAGCGGCTGACCCGCAACCTGGACGCGGCGCGGTATCCAGTAAAGTACATTGTGCCGTTCACCCAGTTGATTCATGACGGGGTGAGCTTGGAGGTGTTGCGCGGATGCACCCATGGATGCCGCTTCTGCCAGGGCGGGATTATCACCCGGCCAGTCCGCGAGCGGAGCCTCGAAACCATAGACGCCCTCATGCGGGATGTGATTGGGGAGACCGGGCTGGATACGGTGTCGTTGATCTCCTTGTCCACCTGCGATTACTCGCGGGTGCGGACACTGGTGCGGCAGGCGGCGCGCCGGGCGCACGCGGAAGGCGTTTCCGTATCCCTGCCCTCCCTGCGGCTGGATTCCTTTGCGGTGGAACTGGCGGACTCCCTCGCGGGGGTGCGCCGCAGCGGGTTGACCTTCGCCCCGGAGGCCGCCACTCAACGGCTGCGCTCCGTCATTAACAAATTCATCCCCGACGAAGACCTGATCAACCTTGCCTGCGAAGCCTACCGCCGGGGCTGGGGGCACATTAAAACCTACTTCATGATCGGCTTGCCCACGGAAACGGACGAAGACGTGGCGGCCATCGCGGCGTTGTGCCTGCGCACGCTTCAGCAGGGACGCAAAATCACCAACCGCGCCATGGTGCACACCGGCGTGTCCACGTTTGTGCCCAAACCGTTCACCCCCTTCCAATGGGCGGCGCAGATTGGCCTTGACGAAACGGTGCGCAAACAGCGCATCCTGTCGGATGCCTTTCATAAGAACCGGGGTATCAAATTCGGGCGGCACCTCCCCGAGAGTTCGTTTGTGGAAGGCCTGATTGCACGGGCGGACCGCCGGTGCGCGGATCTCATCGAGGCGGCATGGCGCAACGGCGCACGGCTGGATACTTGGGATGAGCAACTCAACTTCCCGGCCTGGCAAAAAGCCATAGAAGAAACCGATTACGACGTGGCGTTCCAGTTCCGGGAACGCGCCCTCAATGAACGCCTCCCTTGGGACCACATTGACGCGTTGATTCCCAAAACTTGGTTCCAAGAGGAGTGGCGCCGTGCCATGGACCTCCAATACGCCCGCGATTGCCGGTACGGAACATGCAACCGCTGCGGCATCCTGCAACAGGAACCGGACTTGTGCCGCGCCATGCTCGCCCGCCCGAGCATCACGGAGGAAGAAATACGCTTGGAGCGCGTTCCAAGCAGTCCCCCACCCGCCAAGGAACCGCTGCAACGCATCCGCCTGCGCATCGGGCGCAAGGGCGAGGCTCGTTTTCTGAGCCATCTGGAATTCCAAAACGCCTTGATTCGCGCCTTCCGCCGCGCCCACTTGCCCGTTGCGCAATCCCAGGGGTTCCACGCGCATCCCCGCATCAGTTTATCCACGGCCTCGCCCGTCGGCGAAGAAAGCGAAGGGGATTACCTCGACGTTCTGCTTGAAGAATTCATTTATCCCGATGAACTGCTGGACGCGCTGCATAAGGCGCTTCCCCCCGACCTGTTGGCCCTGGAAGCCACCGACGTCCCCCTGCGCGGTCCCTCGCTCATGAGCTTGGTGGAAGGGTTTGACTACACCCTGCACTCCCAGGCGGATGCCGAGGCCGTACAACGCCGCATCGAGCACTTGCTGTCGCAAGACACGCTCCCGGTGGCACGGCGCGTTAAAGATGCGGGCAGCAAAAAGAAATCCTTTACGGAAGAGACTGCGCTGTTCGATATTCGCCCGCTAATCTCGGAACTGGCGCTGGTGGAAAAGAACAATACCGGACTTGTCCTAGCGTTCAGCACCCGCGTATGCGACGGACGCCACGCGCGCCCCAAAGAGATCCTCGCGCTCCTGGGCCTCGAACCCCCAAAAACACGCATCATCAAACGCAACACCCGGTTGGCGGTTTAGGCTGTCTCCGCCGTTTCATTTTCTGGGGGGGGCATCCTCTTGTCACGGTAAAGCAGAACTTTTTGTGGCACGTGCGTTCCAAAATACAATTTTGGAATGAGCGAAAACGAGGCTGACGATCCTGACGAGGTCCTCTCGTTCCCAAGTTGCACTTGGGAACGAGCTTGTCTTCAAAGTTGTACTTTGCTACAGTACACAGCATGCGTTCACGATACACTTTCATAGAATCCGAGGTCATTTACTTCCTCACGTCTACCATCATCGAATGGTTGCCCGTCTTTACCAACGCCGATGCTTTTACCATAATCACCGATTCACTGACTTTCTGCCGTCATAATAAAGGACTCCGGCTCTATGCATATGTTGTCCTGGAAAACCACCTGCATCTGGTTGCAGAAGCTCCCGATCTTGCACGAACGATTCAATCCTTCAAGCGGCATACATCACGGAAATTGCTTCAATGGGCGGAGACCAAGAATAAAACGTGGCTCATAAATCAGTTTGCCTATTTTCGGAAGAAATACAAGTATACCAGCGTGCATCAGGTATGGCAGGAGGGCGTCCATCCAGAGTTTATTCAGGGGGATAACATGCTACAACAGAAAATTGAATACATTCATGCAAATCCTGTCCGCCGGGGGTATGTGGATGCACCGGAGCATTGGCGGTATTCATCGGCGCGAAATTATACCTTGGATGACCATGCGGTGTTGGAGATTGATTTGATCCCATGGTGAGCGCACTAAAGAGGACAAAGCGCAGCTTTTAAGACAAACGCGTTCCCCAAGTGCAACTTGGGAACGAGGTGGAAGAGGACAAAGCGCAGCTTTTACGACAAACGCGTTCCCAAGTGCAACTTGGGAACGAGGTGGAACACTCCGGACAACCGGAACAACAACATTGGTTTTCGAGTTGTGCGCATTCCTGATGGTCAGAATTGCGCGGTGGGAACCGCGTGAGCGATCCCAGGGGAATCCAGCCCTGTTCCTGTGATGACGGTAACGGCATCCAAAGATACACCGTGTGGGGCTGCTTGGTAGTGATATGCACGAAGAGCCGCCCCGCATCTTTTTTTCACACGTGCATACCACATACGTTTTCCTCGCATGTACAAACTGGCCTGGATTCCCGCTTTCGCGGGAATGATGCTTGGAGCGAATTTGGGCCCCTTTTCCGTCATTCCCGCGAAAGCGGGAATCCAGAAAGGCCCAAAGAATGACCTTAACCGAACACGAATGTATAATCGCCTAAAAACCCGTCTATTCCTTTCTCTTTCTCCGGGACGCCATGATCAGTGCCAGCGCCCCAGATATCGTGAGCAACAAATCGCCGGGCGAAATTCCGGCCATGGAGCCCGGGGCAGCTTTATTTCCCGCGCACCCGCAATCGTTGTCAGGCTCGCCTTCGCCTTCGCCTTCGGCGGACCCTTCGTTTCCGCCTTCGGTTTGCCCTTCGGGCATGCCTTCGGCTTCTCCTTCTTCGGTGGAACCCTCTTCCTCACCTTCCAGGACGCCTTCGCCTTCTTGTTGGCCTTCGCCCTCGGTCTGGCCTTCGAGGGATCCTTCCGCTTCGCCTTCCGGCGGTACGCCCAGGGTGTTGAACACATCATTCGTTTCAATCGCGGCATTTTGGTCGAAGACAATCGAGGCGCGGTTCACGATTCGGGCGGCTTCGGGCGCATCGGCCCGGGGCAAAATCGTGAAGGAAACATGGCCTTCCCCCCGGTGCGTATCGTCATTGGGCGGGAGCAACCCCGCGAGGGCGTCTTCCGGCAACTCGCCGGTATCCGGGTCCAGGGTGCGGAACTTCCATTCCACCTTCCCATTCACGGAATTCATGTTCACGGCAATGTCCACCCACCATGCCTTGGATACCTCCGCCCGGTAATCCGCAATCGTTTCCCGCGCGCTCAGCACACCGGCTTCCGCAGGGACCTCCACCGAATAACTCCCCCATTGAATGTCCGTCAACCGGAAGGTGGACCAGTCAAGATAGCCGCTTAAATAATCGGTGACGATGACTTCCTGTGCGGGGGCGGAGGCCGACGGTTTGTTCTCAAAGAAGATGCTGTAGGTGAGCGCTTCGCCGCGCGGCACCCAATGGTCCGCGCCCGTGCCCGGCACCCCTGTCTTCTCATTCGGATCATCCGGGAACAGAATTTCCGGGTCCCCCAGATATTCCCAAATGGGATCATCGTGGGGTATCAGCATGTTTTTCCCGGTTTTCAACAACGGGTCCGTGGCCCACGGGTTGCGCGGCACCGGCTTATACCAGTCGTCGTCCCGGAGCGAAGCCACATAATCGTCCGTGAGTTTGTCGGCAATGACCTTTGTGGTGCCCAGCACGAACAGCGTGGCCCCCACCGGATTCGAGCCCACCGTGAAGGCGATAAGCCCGCCGCCCCACAATCCCCAATTGGTGCGCGCGCGCCAATCGTCATAAGGGTCGGGGGTCTTGCGGGCATCGTCTTCGGCGAATGCCGCGGCAATGCCGCCGGTCACCGTGGTAAAGTACCCGGCCACATTATTCGCCACGCTGCCGTCCGGCGCGAAATTGCCCAAATACCCGATTACATATTCCCCCAGTGCCTGCACGTCGGCCGCTTTGAACTTGGACAGGCTCTTGGGCGGATGATAGTCGCCCTGTGTGCCTTGGCCCGGCGTTGGCGTCAGTGTTTGGTTGGTTTGTGTGTCGGTATGGGTCCGGCCGTTGTAGACGGTTCCGGAACCATCGGAGGTTGCGCCGCCTTGGCCGCCCGTTTGATAGACGGTGCCCGTTCCTTGTTTGGCGGAAGATATCATTCGCCCAAAGGGATCATACTGGTATTCGGCAGTAATCGCACCCGAGGCATCCGTAAGCTGCGCGGTGTTTCCGTCCGCGTCAAACGCATAATATTCGGCGGTTCCGGTGCCGTTGATGCGCGCCACCAGGCCGTTTCCAACCACATTCGACGCCAGCAGATTGCCGCTGGCGTCAAATTCCGCGATGGCGCCTCCCCAGCCTTCCAGCCCGGGCGCAAACCGGGTTATTTCCCCATTATGGGTAATGGACGTGCGCTGGCCGAGCGCGTTGTAGGTGTATTCCCAGACATCGCCACGTGAAGTTTCAACGCGCGTTAGCCGGTTATCGTAATCATATTGATACGTGGTTGTACCGGAACCATCGGTGCGCGATGCGCGGTTTCCATTGGCATCATACGTAAACGTCACCTCTCCCGCCTGGAGATATTGATTCAGAACACCCGCCGTATACGTTTCCGGGGATGCGCCCCCGGAACTGCTCAACCGGTTCCCGGCGGGATCGTACGTGAAGCTTTGGGTGTGCCCGTCCGGATAGGTGACTTCCGTGATCCGGTTCGCCGCATCATATTCGTAGCGCCATTCACCGTCCACCGTATTCATCGCAGTGACCCGTTCCGCGGCATCATAGGCATAGTCAAAGCGGGATTGCACCCCGCCCCCGGAACTGTAATTGACGATGCTCGTGACATGGCCCACCGCATCATAGGTGTAATCGGTATAGGTTCCGTTACCCCTGGTTTCGCGCGAAAGGCGCCCGCTTGCATCATATTCATAGCCCGCCAACTCCCCCACGCCTTCCCGCATCAGGCGCGTCAACCGGCCTTGGGCATCGTATTGGTAGTTCAACACCACGCCGTCGCTTCCCGTTCGCCGGGTCCGCCATCCCGCATCGTTGTAGTCATAGGCAAACCACATGCCGTCAGGATAGTCAATGCGCACCGGGAAGTTTCGCGCATCATAGGCAATCGAAATGGCGCCCGACGCGTCCGTGACGCGGGCAAGCTGTTGCGCGGACGTATAAGTGCAGGTTACTTCGCTTCCGTCCGGATACACTTTGCGCGTCATCTGGCCGTGGCGGTTGAACTCAAAATCAAACGCCTCCCCCTTGCGATTGGTGTACCGCGTGAGATTGCCCTGATCATCATAGTCGAAATTCTCGCAGGTGCCGTCAGGATACGTGGCCCGGCGCAGCTGCCGCTGTTCGTTGTATTCAAAACGCAGCGCATTCCCCCTGGCATCCACGACCGACTTGGGCGTTCCGGTGTCCGCATTCATCCGGAGGGTGGTCTCATTCCCCAACGGATCACGGAGCACGCTCGCCGAAATATCCCGCTGGTGCTCCGACACCCGTCCCAAGCCATCCGTAACCCGCGCCAGATGGCCATCATTCCAGTCATATTCCAACACGACAACGGACCCGTCCGGTTTTTGCACCCGCGCCACGCGGTTGGTGGCGTCGGGTGAAAGCACCACGGCGGGGGCGGAATCATTGCCAAAAGTAATGGAGACCCGTCCGTCCCCGTCGTAGGAATACGTCCGCCGGTTCGCCGTTCCCTCCGAATAGTCCGCCGCCAGACGCCCATAGGCGTCATACTCAAAATGACCCGCCGAACCATCCGGATGCACGGTGACGCGCAAGGCGTGGTCCGCCGGACTTCCGGCATCTCCGTTATAGGTGTATTGAACCACCCGTCCCGCGGCGTCCGTAGCGCTGAGAAGATGCTCATTGGAGGCATCATAGGAAAAGGTTGTGACGCGGCCCGCCGCATCCGCAAGTTGAATGATGCGGCCCGCCGCGTTGTAGGCCAACTGGAAGTGGTCACCGCCGGAATGTTGCATCTCCACCAAACGGCCTTGATCATACCGCGCCGTGAGGCGGTTTCCCCGCGCATCGGTCACCGTGGCCACTTTGAGGTCCGTGCGAAAGACACATTCATTTCCATTGAGTTCCGTCAGTCGGTAAACGCCGCCCTCTTTCACAAGATGCCCCCGGTCTCCCGCGTTCAAGGCCACAAACGAGCCGTCATCTTTTTTCTGGAAGCATCGTTGCGCGCCGGAGCCATCCTGCAAGGTCACGCCGCCATCCTCCGATACTTCAAGGAAAATGTTAAGGGAATGCGTCCAGCCATAGCCCAAAGGACCGAGTTTCAGGCGATCCCCAATCTGGCCCCGGTATACCCGCGTGAAGGCCAGCGGCAGTCCTTTCTCCGGGCAATAGGCGTCCACGGCGCGCGCCAGGCACGGGCGCACG
>CAYXPO010000234.1:0-7424 GCA_964466925.1 uncultured Nitrospirales bacterium | reverse complement strand
CCTTGCGCTTGGCCACGCTCGTCTCGCCGTGCAACACCAGCCCTCCGCGCCCGAACAGTCCGGCAAGATGCGCCGCCAACGGGTCAATGATCTCGCGGAACTGGGTGAACACCAACACCCGTTCCTGGCGCGCGGACAGTTCTTCGCAGATTTCCGCGAGCCGCAGGAACTTTCCGCTCTCTTCCGCCGCATACGCTCCGTCGCCCGTCAATTGGCTCGGATGGTTGCACACCTGCTTCAGCCGCATCAGCGTCTGCAGCACGAGCGCGCGCCGCTTCATGCCATCCGCGTTCTCCAGCGTGGATTTCATGGCTGTGACAACCTGTTCGTAGAGCCGGACCTGGGCCTTTGTCAGGCTGCAATAGCGCGTGGTTTCGACTTTTTCCGGCAGGTCGTCAATGATCGCGCGGTCGGTCTTCAAGCGGCGCAGGATATACGGTGCAACCAGGCGGCGCAAGGGCCCATATTGATCGTCAGGCCGCGCCTGGAGGCCATTCACGAACGACTTGAACACCGCCGCCGGCCCCAACAGGCCCGGATTGAGGAAATCAAAGATGGACCACAGGTCGCCCACGCGGTTTTCGACGGGCGTTCCCGTCAAGGCCACGCGCGCCTTCGCCTGCAGCTTTTTCACCGCGTGCGTCTGGCGCGTCCCCGGATTCTTGATCGCCTGCGCCTCGTCAAGGATGACCAACCGCCACTCCACTTCGCCCAGCCATTTCTGCCGTGCCAGCATGGAGTAGGCCGTGACGGCCAAGTCCACGGAAGCGAGTTCTTTGCCCGGGTTCTTCTCGATGCGTTCGAGGGTGTCCGCGCCGGTCTCGGAAGGATGGAGGAACGCCAGACGAAGCTGGGGGGCGAAGCGGGCCGCCTCCGCGCGCCAGTTGCCCAGAAGCGATGCGGGCACAACCAAGAGCGAAGGTCCTCCTCCCGTGCCGTGAAGATGCAACAATAACGCGAGCACCTGGATTGTCTTGCCCAAGCCCATGTCGTCGGCCAGACACGCGCCAAGGCCCAGTTCCGTTAAAAAGCGCAACCAACCCGCCCCGGCCTGCTGGTAAGGCCGCAATGTGGCCCTGAGACGGCTGTCCGGCGAAGTGCTGAACCGCGCGGGATCACGCAGCCCGGCCAAAATCCCGCGCAACGCCGCTCCCGCATCCACATGCACCCAGTTGCGTTCGGTCTCGGTTTGCCGCTCCTGTTTGAGGTCTGGCGGCGCTCCCGCCAGCAGGCGCATGCCCTCGATGAATGAAATGCCACCGTCCCGCGCTTCGCGCCGCAACGACTCCCAGTGCGCAATAGCTTCCTGTAATTTTTCGCGGTCCACCTCGACCCATTGCCCTTTGAACAACACGAGTCCGTCGCCGGCCGCCAATAGTTCTTCGATTTCCGAACGGGAGAGCCGTTGGCCGCCCAAGGCCACGGCCACGTCGAAGTCCAGCACCGCGTTGAGTCCCAGCCTGGACGGTTTTTTCTCGCCGATAGTCACCGACACCTGCGGACGCGGACGGCGGCGCCACCAATCCGGTAATCGCACTGTCAGCCCGCTATCCTCCAACGCGGGCACGCTGAGCAGAAGCCGGTAAGCGCGGTCCGGCGTCCATGCCATCGGCTGGTAAAGCGCGCCGGTGTCCACAAGTGCTTTGACCCAGTCGCATTTTTCCGAAGCCGCCTGTACGGGCGCGAGCAGTTTAATCAAGGCGGGCCGGTTTTTGGCGCCGGCATACTGCTCCAGCGCTTTGCCCAAAGGTAAATGGCGGGCCTGGCCCGCGGCGCCCAGCCCCGAAACATAGGTTGCCATGAACGCAAACGGGCGGGCGGAATCGGCCTTGTTCTCCGCCAAGTGAAAGCATACCCGGCCCACCTGATGCCACTTTGGCGCACGGTTTTCAAGAAATGTTTGCAGACTGCCCGTGGATTCGACTGCCGCCACGCACCAGTCCAACAGCTTCTTCCAGACACCCAAAAGCAGGTCTGCACAGAGGTATTCACCGCCCGGCATCGGCGGGGCGGTTAAAACCCATTGCGCCCGTTGCGCCTCGGTGGGGAATTCCATCGCATTTGGCGGCGTGCCTTCCGGCAGATGGCACAACCCCGTCACGAACGGTTCCGCGACACCTTGCCAATAACGCAGCGTGGGCGACGCGGCCGTATCCACCTTGTCCGCCGCCAGCAGAAACAACCCTTCGCGCCAGTCGGAACAGAAAATTTCCTTCAGATGCTCAAAACGGGCATCTGTTTGGGTATCGTCTGAAGTTTCGCAGCACAGGTTTCCCGCGGGGGTGAGCCGTATTTCCATCATCGTTGACTGCCAAGTGTATCCTGCATCAGTTCTTCGTTATCATGAATCTCCATAATACAGGAAGCGGCATCCGAGGCCAACTTGTCCGCGGAAGAGGCGGAAACCGCCATGTGTCTTTGTTTTAATCATCGTGAACCGCGGGCGGACCCCCGCGAGGCTGTCCTTCCCGGGAATCCATGCGCGAATACGTTTGCGTCCGCAATTCCTCTATAATCAGTGTAATGACGGCGGGAGAGGAGCACGGCAAACGTGGTGTTAATGGTATGTTGCATGAGTGGCTGTTAGTTCATCACCGGACGGAAACAACGTATTGGTGGTTTGTCAATAAGCGCCGGTTGGCGCGGATGCTGCTGGAGGAGTATGCGCCGGCCTCGGGCCTCCTACTGGAGGCGGGATGCGGCGGGGGGTTGTTTTCGTCGGAGCTGCAGGCGGAGGGCCGGAATATTGCCTGCGGGGATGTGTCGGCGGCGGCGGCGCGGTTCGCGCATGCCCAGGGGGTGCGCAAGACGTTGGCGTTTGATGCGGGGCGCGGCTGGCCGTTTCGGGAGGCGTCGGTGGACGCGGTGGTGATGCTGGATGTGTTGGAACACATCAAGAACGATGGGGCGTGTCTTGAAGAGGTGCGCCGGGTGCTTCAGCCGGGAGGTGTCGCGGTGGTGACGGTTCCGGCATATCCGTGGCTCTTTTCGGCCTGGGATGCGTATAATGAACATTTTCGGCGGTATACGGCGAAGTCTTTAATGAAGACGGCCCAAGAGGCGGGGTTTGACATCGAGCGCTGTTCGTATTGGAATGCGGTGAGTGTGCCGCCGGCGGTGGTGGTGCGCTGGAAGGACCGGCTTTTAGGCGCGAAATTGAAGGATGTGGAGTTCCCGCACGTGCCCCAATGGGTGAATGCGGCGCTGATGACCTATGGACGGCTTGAAAATAGGTGGTTGAAGCGTCTGCCGCTGCCTTTGGGGCTTTCCGTGTGGGCGGTATTGAAAAAGCGGTAAACTAGCGGCGGACAACCCCGCGGGTGGAAAGGAATCGAAGCACGATGTCCCATCACAGTGCCGGTGACGAGCGAATTTCCGTGATTGCGCCCGTGTATAACGAGCAGGAGAACCTCTTTGCGTTTGTGAAGGAGGTGCTTGGATCGCTTGAATCCTTACACTTGCCCCGGGGCTATGAATTCATCCTGGTCAACGATGGCAGCACGGACGGCAGCGGGGAACTCTTGGACCGTTGCGTCCGCGAGCATCCCGGCATGGTGACGGCGATTCATCTCGCGCGGAATTTCGGGATGGAATCGGCCATTATGGCGGGATTGGAAGAGGCGCGCGGGGACGCGGTCATTATTCTGGATTCCGACGGGCAGGATGATCCCGCGGCATTCCGTGCGTTTTTGGAAAAATGGCGTGAAGGGTATGACGTGGTGTATGCCGTGCGCGCGTCTCGGAAGGAAGGCTTGGTGCGGCGTTTCCTGTTCTGGGGGTTCTACCGGGTGATCGGCTGGCTGGCGAACATCAATCTGCCTGCCGACGCCAGCAATTTTGCGTTGATGGACCGAAGCGTGGCGGAGGCGTTGCGCGCGCTGCCGGAACGCAACCGCTTTCTGCGGGGGCTGCGGGCCTGGGTGGGGTTCAAGCAATGCGGGGTGCCCGTGGCGCGGCGCGCCCGGCAGAAGGGGAAAACGCGGCTGGGGTTGCGCGGTCAATGGAAACTGGCCATGAACGCCATCTTTGCATTTTCGTATGTGCCGCTGTTTGTGTTCCGCATCGCGGGCCTGCTGACGCTGCTGTTTTCCGCCGGCCTCATCCTGTGGGCGCTGTACTTTAAGTTGATTGCCGGTCTGGAACTTCGGGCGTGGGCCTCGCAACTGATCGCCACCTCCTTTCTGGGCGGCATCAACCTGCTGGGCATCGGGGTGGTGGGGGAGTATGTGGCGCGGATACATGACGAAGTCAAGGCACGCCCCAATTTCATCGTGCGGCGGATTACGCGGGAGTAGTCTTCTTGGCAGGGCGGGCCGTTTATCTATAGTGCAGGGCCCAGCGTTCCATGCGGGTGTCTTCATGTTTGATCCGCCAACGGATCAGGTGCTGGCAGTATTGGGCCACAATGGGGGCGTATTCGGGGTTTTGGGCAAGGTTGTCGAATTCGCCGGGGTCGTTTTGCAGGTCGAAGAGCAGGGGGGGGATAGCCTCTTCGCCGAATTGCACATACTTGAAGTGTTCATCGCGCACGGTCCAAGAACGGCAGGCATCCGGGTCCGCGGCGGCGCGTTCGTTGGGTTTCAATAAGGAGTAATAGAAGAACTCATGAAACACGCGCTGCCGCAGGGGGATGCCGGTACGCCGCCGGGTATGGCCCAGAACGCTGTGCCCCTGGAACCGTTCATGGGGGGGCACGCCGAGGAATTCGCAGATGGCGGGCGCGCTGTCAATGGATTCAATGAACGCATCCTGCTGGGTTCCGCGGGTGGCGTCTGCTTCCGGCGCGGGATCGCGCACGATATAGGGCACGCGGAAGGCGGCGTCGTAGAAATGCGATTTTCCCTGCATGTAGTGATCGCCCATATAGCTCCCGTGGTCGGAGGTGAAAATGATGAGCGTGTTGTCCCATTGTCCGCTGTCTTTCAGCGCCTGAAAAAGCCGCCCGAGGCAGGCGTCCACTTCCGTAATCATGCCGTAATAACAGGCGCGCAGTTCGCGCCACTCGTGTTCCTTCATCAACTGGTCCTGGGCGTAGGCGCCAATGCGGGCGAAATAGGGCAGGGGGTGCTGGATTTCCTCCGGGCGGCGGAGTGGCGCCGGCACGCGCAGGGGATCGTACAGCGTGTTATACGGGGCGGGGCAGATGTAGGGGCCGTGGGGCTTGATGTAGTTGAGGCTTAGAAACCATCCCGTGTCATTCCGGCGGCGGATATATTCGATGGCGGACGAAGTGAGGAACCGTGCTTCGCTGTCCTCTTCGCGGTAGAGAGCGGGATGAATGCAGGCGAGGTGATCCCCCGGCCCTTCCTGCGGGGTGCCGGGATAATACATGGCGTGACGGTTGCACACTTCTTCCGGATAACCCTTTTGGCGCAAATACGCATACCATTCCGGCGAATCGTATTCATGATGAAGAAGCACGTCGAATCCGGGCAGGAAATTGTCATAATTCAGCGAAGTTTTGTTCGGATGACCCTCCGGCAGAATGCGCGGATCAAAGGCGTAGTCGTTGTAGCCCATGAATCCCGGCGCAAGGCCATGACGGCGCAAATGCATGGGGAGGGCGTCTTCCGCGTCGGTCAGCGGTGTCATATTGTCCAGGGATTGATGCGAACACAGGTAACGTCCGGTGTAGATGCACATGCGGCTGGGACCGCAGGGGGCGGCCTGCGCGAAGCAGCGGCGGAACAACACGCCTTCGCGGGCGAGGGCGTCGAGGTTGGGGGTTTTAACCAGGGGATGCCCCGCGGCGCCCAGACAGTCCGCGCGGAATTCATCCGCGATAATCAACAATACATTGGGATTCACTGCATGGCTTCCTTTGACCTGAAATGGAGGCGGTATTGTAGCCGGTTTTTGAGGGGGAATGCATGTTCCCCGGCAAACGTTTGATCGGCTGTCGAAATCGGCGCATAATCAGATGCGCTTGGTCCAATGACGGATTTTCAGCAGGAAAGCCGCTGAAAAGCCTGAATTTGCCGAGACCCGGCAGACAATGCGAAATCCCGGCCCCCGGCGCTCCGCCTGCGGGAAGGAACTGCCGTGGATATGCGTCAAAAAGCGAGGGAGTACGAGAATGGCGATTTCGGCATGGGTGACAATAGTTTCGCTGGGGCTGATGTTTGTGGCGTCGGCGAGGAAGCAGGAATTTGTGGGCGGCGTATTCAAAATGGCGGCCTCCACGGGCTTTATGGCGCTGGCCTTGACGGCGGGAGCGCTGCATACATGGTATGGCATGGCCATTCTGGCGGCGTTGTTTTTTTCATGGTGGGGGGATTTGCTGCTGATTTTCCGGCACGAGACCCTTTTCCTGCTGGGCTTGATCGCCTTTTTCCTGGGGCATGTGGGGTTTGGCGCGGCCTTCCTGGTGCATGGGGTTCATCTTGCTTGCCTGCTGGGCACGCTGGCGGTGTTGGTGGTTCCGGCGGTTATTGTGCTTCGCTGGCTGAATCCCCGGCTGGGGGACATGCGGATTCCGGTCTATGCGTATATCGCGGTCATTTCGATCATGGTGGCGTGTTCGGCGGGGGCGGTGGGCGGAGGCGGCGTGTGGATTATGACGCTGGGCGCGGTGATGTTTTATTGTTCAGACCTCTTCGTGGCGCGGGACCGTTTTATCAAGTCCGACCTGTGGAACCGCTATTTGGGCCTTCCCTTATATTACGGCGCGCAACTCCTGATGGCCTATACCGTCTGGTTCGCCCGCCCGCACGTTTAATGAAGAGGTCCGGATTTGCTATACTATGGTCCTGTGATGTGTGACGCGCCTGTTCAGGCGCGTCCTTCTGTGTAGGCGGTTACCCTGGAATACGTGCCATGAAAAAACTCTATGTCTCCCAGGAAGGCCTGGATAAGATGAAGGCGGACCTGGAAGCGCTCAACAAGCGGCGGCTCGTGGTGGCGGCGGCGATAGAACATGCCCGGTCGCTGGGCGATCTGAGCGAGAACGCGGAATACCATTCGGCCAAGGAAGAACAGGCCATGGTGCACGCCCGCATCAAGGACCTGGAAGACAAAATCACCCGTGCGGTGTTGTTGGATGATCAGGCTATTGATGCGAGCAAGGTGTATTTGGGCGCGCAGGTGCGGGTGTTGAACAAAAAGACGAACAAGGAACTGCTCTATACCCTGGTCAGCCCGGTGGAAGCGGATTTACCCAGCGGCAAGATTTCGGTACAATCCCCCGTGGGCAAAGCATTGTTGGGGAAAGCGGCGGGCGAATTGGCGGTCGCGAAGACACCGGCGGGCGACCTTACCTTGGAAATACTGGAAATCAGCCGGTGACGCGCCAGACGGTATCGTCCTGGAAGAAGGATGCCTATGCCCAAACGAACCGACATTAAGAAGATATTGCTGATTGGCTCGGGGCCGATTGTCATCGGGCAGGCGTGTGAATTCGCCTATTCCGGCACCCAGGCGTGCAA
>CAYXPO010000233.1:0-7441 GCA_964466925.1 uncultured Nitrospirales bacterium | reverse complement strand
GGGCGACCGCTCGGCGAGCGCCGTCAAGAGCGGCGGCACCACGAGGCGGGCGGCCATTGCGCAGGCCTTGCCATGAACGGAGTACGGGGTGTCGTCCGGCGATAAAGGAAACACGCCCTGTTCCAAAATATCGCCGGTATCAATCGTTTCTTCCATGACGTGAAAGGTCACTCCCGACTCACGCTCTCCGGCGAGAATCACGGCGCAAAAAGGGTTGGGCCCCCGGTGTTTTGGCAGGAGAGAGGAATGCATGTTCACGCACCCCAACCTAGGAAGGCTCAATATGGGTTTTTTGAAGATAATGCTGAAACCGCCAACCAGCACGATATCCGGCTGAAATTTCCGCAGGGCATCAAGGTTTTCCTCGTCCATGGTGTCCAGCCATACGATCGGCAGGCCATGGCGTGCCGCTTGAAACGCCAATCCGCCCTTTACGCCGAGCAGAGCGTCGGAGAGGGGCGAAACGGCGCGTTTATATCCCTTTACCTGGCGTCCATCCAACAGGACGGCCACGATCTCATGGGGGGAGTCCAATAGCGGGAACAGCATGCTTGCCGCAAGTTGTCCGCTGCCCGCGATGGCGATTTTCATCAGAACACCTTCCGAGAGTCCAATAAAAGGGTTACAGGGCCGTCATTGACAAGGTGCACCCTCATGTGCGCGCCAAATGTGCCGGTGGCAACGGTCAAGCCGCGTTCCCGCAGATGCATGGCCACGGATTCGTAGAGCGGTATGGCGTTACCGGGACGCGCCGCCTGGGTGAAGGAGGGACGGCGCCCTTTCCGGCAATCGCCGTGCAGGGTGAATTGCGACACCACCAGCACGGCCCGCCCCACTTCCTCGACCGACAGGTTGAATTTGCCGTGTTCATCATTGAAAATGCGCAGCCCGGCCAGTTTTTCGGCGATATAAGCGGCGTCCTGTTCCGAATCGTCAGCCTCCACACTGACCAAGGCCAGCAATCCCTGCCCGATGGCCCCCACGACGTCGTTCTCCACGGAAACCGAAGCTTCCGATACGCGTTGTACCACCGCTCGCACGTTGACCCGCTCCTTTCTGCTCTTGGCAAGGAAAGTATAGCATGAGGCCTTCGCGAAATCGCCCTTCGATGCACCGGTTTGTCCATAAATGCCGGTAATTTGCTCTGTGAACCATGTTTTCTTGAGAAAAAGGGCAATTTCACAATTGCCTGACCATGTTGTTCCTGCAAAAGAACTTCATGCTATGCTAAAGGACGTTGAAGCGGTTTGCGAAACGGACCATGCAAGGAGATGGTATGAATGGATTTTGAGGCGGTAAACTTCGAGTCCGCCGCAGGCGGATTCGGAGTAGACAGGTTACAGGCTGAATAGTATAGCTGAGGCTTTGACCTCGTCAAGGAGATAGTTCATGGTTATTGGCGTTCCCAAGGAAATTGAACCGGATGAAAACCGGGTAGCCCTCACCCCATCGGGGGCAAGCGCCTTTGTGCATCATGGGCACAAGGTATTCGTCGAGCGGGGGGCCGGAAAGGCCAGTGGCATTGCGGATGCGGCGTACCGGGACGCAGGCGCGTCAGTGGTGGCTTCCTCCAAAGAATTGTGGGAACGGGCCGACCTTGTCATGAAAGTCAAGGCGCCGTTGGGGAAAGAACTGAAATGGATGCGCGCGGGACAGATCATTTATGCCTACCTGCACCTTGCCTCCAATAAGCCCCTTGTTCATGAACTCTTGCGGAAAAAGGTCACCGCCATCGCCTATGAGACCATTCAATTGCACGATGGCGCCCTGCCGCTTCTGTTCCCCATGAGTGAAGTGGCGGGGCGGTTGGCCGTTCAGAAGGGCGCGCAATGCCTGGAAGCCTCCTCCGGCGGTTGCGGCGTTTTGCTTAGCGGCGTATCCGGCGTGAAATCCGCCAATGTGGTGATCATCGGCGCGGGCATTGTCGGGGCCAATGCCTGTTATGTGGCTGTGGGCATGGGCTGCCATGTCTCCATCCTGGACATAAATCCCGCGCGGCTGCGGTACATCAATGATGTCATGGGCGGCAATATCACCACGGTGATGGCGAATCCAGCCAATATCGGCGAGGAAGTGATTCAGGCGGATGTGGTGATTTGCGCGGTATTGGTGCCCGGCGCGCGGACGCCCCTGCTGATTCCCAGGGGCTTGGTGCGCCAGATGCGTTCCGGTTCGGTCATCATTGACGTGGATGTCGATCAAGGGGGCTGCGTGGAAACGGCACGCCCCACCACCCACCACGACGCCCACTATTCCGTTCACAACGTGGTTCACTATTGTGTTCCGAACATGCCGGGGGCCGTTCCCCGCACCTCCACCTATGCATTGACCAATGTAACCCTGAATTATGGATTGGCCATGGCGGACAAGGGGTTGGAGGCGTCGTTGCAGCGCGATCCGGCGTTGAGGAAGGGGCTCAATACATGGCAGGGGCATGTCACCTGCCGTGCGGTGGCCGACAGTGTGGGACGGGCATATCACGAGGTGACATTTTGAGTCTTGAACGCATCCGGCGCGACATGATGTTCCTGGCGGGGCAGTTGATGCATCGCAGTGCGCAGACACAGGAGGAGCGCCGCGCCGCCGAGTATCTGCTCGCGCGTCTCAAGGAATACACCAAAGACGCGGAGATTGACGATTTTTTCAGCATTGACAATTTCAACTATTTGTTTGCCTCGTATTATGGCGAATTCGTGGTGGTCGCGCTGTTTGCGTTTTGGTGGCCGCTCATGGCGGGCCTGTACGGCACGGGCATCCTTGTCGCGTACCTGGCGGAGTTTCTGGGATTCACGGTCTTTTCCCGGTTTATGCCGCATTATGAAACGCAGAATGTCACGGCCCGCTTTCTGGCGCCCAAGCCGGAACATACGTTTATCGTCACCGCCTATTACGACAGCGGATGTGCAAGCCCCTTGACCGAACCGGAGCGCGTGCGCTGGATTCGTCCCCTCCATCATCTCGTTCTTTGCTGCATGGTCATCGTTGCGGCCTCCTGTTTTACCGAGGCGCTGGGCGTTTTTACGGAGACCGCCCAGCCTTTCGCCTTGTATGCACGCTGGGCCAGTGTGCTGTTCTTGTTGAGCATGGCGGCCGTCCTGTTCCTGGCATCCGCGCAAACCGACGATATCCGGGGGGCCAACAACAACGCCTCGGGCACGGCGGCCTTGCTGCATCTTGCGGAACGCCTCGCCGAACAACCGCTTCAAACCGCCGATGTGTGGCTGGTGGCCGCGGGCAGTCATGAGGCTTGGATGAGCGGGATTCACAGGCTGTTGAAAACTGGCCGCCTGGACCGGGATCAAACCTATATTTTGAATCTCGAGGCCGTGGGCGCGGGCACCCTGCATTATCTTACCGGCGAGGGACTGCTTCATCTGATGCCCAGTGACAAGGCCATGGTGGCCGCCGCCGGAAAGGTTTGCCGCCATTATGATGTGACCCCGGCGGCATTGCGGCATGTGCCCTCCGCCATGCACATCCCGCTGGCGCACGGGTATAGGGCCATGTCCATCATGGGGCTGGACAAGAACCGTTTTCCGGTTCACTGGAACAGCGTCAACGACTTGGTGACCGCGGTGGACGAGCCCATGATCGAGCGCGCGGCCGCGTTCGCCGAATCGGTATTGCGTCAATTGCACGCCGATTTGCAGAACACGGTGTATTCATAACCGGGGCCGCGTGCGGCGGATGGGTGATTTTGGGCACATTTGCATGATACACTGTGTGCCTGCGCATGCGTTTGGAGCGGCGGCAACGGCAACGGGAGGAACATACACAATGGAACTGAATCCAACCATTTTTCGGGAATATGACATTCGCGGGCTGGTCGGCAAGGACTTGGATGAATCGGTCTTCGAGCGCATCGGAAAGGCTCTTGTCGCGTACATGAAGGGGAAGCTTCCGCACAAAACGCTGGTGGTGGCCCGGGATGGGCGGATAACGGGAAAAGCGTATGCCCAGGCAGCCATTGACGGCATTACGTCCTGCGGCATCAATGTGATTGATATCGGCCAGGTGCCGACACCGGTCTGTTACTTCGCCTTGAACACGCTGGAGGTGGACGGAGGACTAATGCTCACCGCCAGCCATAACCCCAAGGAATACAACGGGACAAAAGTGGCGGTGGGGAAAACCACGATCTATGGGGAGAAGATTCAGGATTTGTTGAAGGTGGCGCAGGCCGGCACATTCCCCGTGGCAAAGGGGCCGGTGACCATAACCCGGATGGAAGTGACGCCGGCCTATCAAAAGCGCATACTGCGGGACATCAAGCTGAAGCGAAAGCTGCGGGTGGTGGTGGACGCCGGCAACGGCGTGGGCGGCGTGGTGGCCGTGCCTCTGTATGAGGCGCTCGGATGCGAAGTGATTCCGCTGTATTGCGACGTGGACGGCAACTTCCCCAACCATCATCCGGACCCGACCAAGCCGGAGAACCTGAAGAAACTGATTCAGACGGTCAAGAAATATAAAGCGGACATCGGCATCGCGTTTGACGGTGACGTGGACCGCTTGGGCGGCTGTGACGAGAAAGGCAATGTTCTCTGGGGCGACCGCCTGCTGGCGCTCTTCGCACGGAGTATTTTGAAGGTCAAACCGGGTTCAGTCATCATGGGCGAAGTAAAATGCTCGCGGGGACTCTATGAAGACATCGCCAAACATGGGGGAAAACCCGTGATGTGGCGCACGGGCCACTCGCATATCAAAGCCGGGATGATCACTCAAAAGGCGGAAATCGCCGGTGAAATGAGCGGCCATATTTTCTTTAAGCACCGCTGGTACGGGTTTGACGACGCGATTTACAGCGCAGCCCGGTTGCTGGAACTGCTTGCGGCGGAAAAGAAGCCGCTCAGCGCCCACTTGTCCACCATCCCGCAACGCCCGGTGACGCCGGAAATCGAGGTGCCCAGCACCGACGCGAAGAAATTCGAGGTGGTGCAAAGCGCCACGGCGTATTTCCAGGAACAGGGGCTGAACGTGGTGACCATTGACGGGGCGCGGATAGAATTCCCCGATGGCTGGGGCCTGCTCCGCGCCTCGAATACGTCACCCAAGCTCGTGGTGCGGGTGGAAGCCGATACGATCAAACGCGTGAAGGAGATTCGTTCAATGATCGAAACGAAATTGAAGGAATTGAATGGATAGCAAGTCCTCCCAGAAAGCACACTCCGCCTCGGCGAGTTCCCGGCGCCGTTCCTATCGTTTTATCGCGGTGTTTGTGGTGTGCGTGCTGGCGTTCTTAACCGGCTACCGGTTCATCATTCCCACCCGCGCGAATGATTGGTATTTGTTTCATGTGGCCAAGCATACCGCGTGGGCGTTGGGCAAAGTGGGTGAATTCGCGGAACTCGAACCCTACCGGAAATCGCTGCCTGAACCCGCCGTGGCGCGCGCCGCAATGGCGGCTTGGCAACGCGGGCAGGAGGCCGCCGCGCCGGACGACGCGGCAAAGATGCCCAATACCCCGCTGACGGCTTGGGAACGGTTCTCCTATAAATCGCTGGAAGACCGCCATAAAGACAAAACCCGTGTCTGCGGTCCCAGTGTAACATTTGTGCTGAAATACAGCGCCGCGGAACGAATCCGGGACGCGGAAGCCCGCTTGGCCGAAGTAAAGAAGGATGCCACGCTGGCGGAAGCCGAACGCACCCGGAAAATCAACGAGATACAGCAAGAAATGGAAGCCTTGCGGGCGCAAAAAGGCGAAAAAAAAGGACGAGGCTATTCCTTTCCATTCATCGTGGTTTCCGAATGCGGCGCCATTGAAGTCATGGCCATTTTTTTCGCGGCCATCATGGCGTTTCCCACCCGGTGGTGGCGGAAACTGATTGGCGTGCTTCTGGGCATACCCATCATGTACTCCGTCAATATCTTCCGGCTCACCTGCCTCGCCATTATCGGCGCGCTGACGGACGGGGGCGAATGGTTTGATTTTTCGCACCAGTATGTTTGGCAGGCCATTTATATCGTGTTTGTCGTGGCGGTGTGGCTGGCGTGGATCGAGTTTCTGGTCAACCGGAAAACCTGGGTGGAATCCTACCTGCAAATGTTGCTGGAGGAAGGCACGCGAACCCGCAATATTCTCGTGTTTTCCGTCAAGTTTCTCGCTTCCGTATCCCTGTTGGTGCTGATTTGGTGGAAATTCCTGCCGTATTACGGCACTTTCCTCCTGCAAACCTCCGGAACGCTTCTGAAGTATGTATTCGGGGTTCCCATAGACTATGGGTACATTTCCCCGCGCGGCCTGTTCAATACCGGCACAAAACTCATTTTTCATATAGGCCAGCGTGAACCCGCACTGGATATCGCCCTGCTGGTGACCAATATTCCACCCTATATCGCCCTGGTGCTGGCCACGGCGAAAATGGGCCTGTGGCGCCGTCTGAGAGTCTTGCTGTATGGCTGCGGGATATTAATCACCGGGCATGTCCTGTACATCGCCATTGTGTTGCGCTTCCAGGATGCCCTCCGCAGCGCCAGTGAAGTGCCCACGGCCATCATCCAGTTTTTCCTTACCCTGCCCTTCCTGTTGTGGATTATTTTTGCGTATTGGGACCAGATCATCAACCGGACGCGCAAGGATTCCCCCAACGGATTGGCGGAGACAACGCCGGAGGAACCCGTGCCGCCACCGGATTCACGGGGCGCGGGCGCGGAATAAACCGTAACCATGTCTTTGGCACAGCCAATGACTTCAACTCATTCAGGAGAAAATAGCATGAGCACGCGTGAACGCATTAGCCATATGCTGGAGGAAATGCGCCATCATCTTTACAAGGAACTGCTGCCCTTTTGGGCCGTGCGCGGCGTGGATAAACAATACGGCGGTTTTTTGACCTACCTGGACAAGGACGGCAATCCCACCGGCGAAACCTTGAAAACCATCATCTGCCAGAACCGGATGATCTATACGTATTCCTCCGCGTTTCGCGCCGGGGTGGCGGGCCGGGATTTCCTCGATATCGCCAAGCAAGGGGTTGATTTCCTGATCAAGCATTTCTGGGATGACCGGAATGGCGGATGGTTCTGGATCACGGAACAGGACGGCACGCCGCACGACCGCAGCAAAATCATGTACGGCCACTCGTTCGCCATTTATGCCCTGAGCGAATATGCCATGGCCTCCGGCGATCAGCGCGCCCTCGAATATGCCGAGGAAACCCTCTCTGTGCTGAAAACCCGCGCGGCCGACCTGGCCTATGGCGGCGTGGGGGAGTTCTTCGAGGAAGACTGGAGCTTCAAGCGGCCCGGAGTATACGGCGGCGACCGGAAATCGTTCGATGTGCACATGCACCTCATGGAAGCCTTCACCAACCTCTACGAAGCCACCGGCAATCCCAAACACAAATGGGAAACCCAAAACATCATTGACCTGATCTTCAAGCATATCATTCATCCTGAATACGGCACCGGAATGGCCCAGTTCAGCTTTGACTGGACGCCC
>CAYXPO010000232.1:0-7454 GCA_964466925.1 uncultured Nitrospirales bacterium | reverse complement strand
GGTCTGCCTGGCGGTCGAAAATGTGTGGAACAAGTTTCTGCTCAGCCCGGTGGAAATGCGCGATTTCATTGATCAGTGCGAGAGCGCCTATGTGGGGGCTTATTGCGATATCGGCAATGTTTTGTTGCAGGGGTATCCGGAGCAGTGGATTCGCATCCTTGGCACACGCATCCGCAAGGTGCACGCGAAGGATTTCCGCGTTTCGGCAGGCAACATGGACGGGTTTGTGATGCTTATGGAAGGGGATGTGAACTGGCCGAAGGTGGTGGAAGCGCTGCGGGCGGCGGGGTATTCCGGCCCGTTGACGGCGGAATACGGCCCGTATGCGCATTCGCATGAGACGTTGTTGCGCCATTGCCACACCAGCTTGAAGGCGATCATCGGTTTGGCGAACAGCTAATGTTAGGAGAAAGCAGTATGAAGGTAGCGATGATAGGCTGCAGCGGCATGGGCGCCGTGCATGCCCAGATGGCCGTGAATTGCGGCCTGGAGGTGACGGTGCTCGCCGATAAGAATATCCAGGCGGCCCAATCCCTGGCCAAGCAATTCGGCGGCGAAGCGGTTACGGACGGTCTGGCGGCCTGCGCGCGCGCGGACGTTGACAGTGTGGCGATTGCGACGCCCACGCCCACCCATTTGATGTTTGTTAGGGAAGCGGCCAAAGCGGGAAAGCATATTTTCTGCGAGAAGCCCTTCTGCCGGACTGTGCCGGAATGCAAGGAAGCCATCGCGGCGGCGCAGAAAGCGAAGGTTAAACTTTTCGTGGGCCATGTGGTGCGCTATTTCCAGGAGTTCGAGGCGATCAAGGCGCAGATCGCGGCGGGAAAAATAGGCGAGCCGGGTTTCGCGAAACTGTATCGCGGGGGGCTGCTGCCGATGGGATCGGATTCGTGGTTCCGTGATTTTGAAAAGAGCGGCGGGGTGACCTTCGATTGCATGATCCACGATCTTGATTGGCTGCGGTATGCGTTTGGCGAGCCGGAGCGCATCTATTGCCAGGCGCTGATGTACACACAGCGCGTCCCCTTCGATTACTCGCAGGTCACGCTGCGCATGAAGAGCGGGTTGCTCGCCACGGTGATTGGCACGTGGGCGCACCCGCATGGATTCCAGGTGAAGGTGGAAGTCTGCGGGAGCGGCGGGATGCTCCAATTCAATAGCCATGAAGCGCCGATGGGGGCGATGAAGCGCGAGGTGAAGGCGGGACCGGACTGGATGCTGCCCATCAGCCCCGTGGACAAGAGCCCCTATCAGTTGGAATGGGAAGATTTTCTGGGTTGGGTCCAAGGCACCGGCACGCCGCGTGTGACGGCGCAGGATGCGTTGCGTGCGGTGGAAATGGCGGAAGCGGCGCTGAAGTCGGCGAAAACCGGACGCCCCGTGGCGCTGTAAAGGAGACGACGCAGTATGGTCAAGATTGGAATCATGAGCTTCGCGCACATGCATGCGCACAGTTACGCCGCCTGCCTGAAGCAGCTTCCCGGGTGTGAACTTGCGGCGGTGTGGGATGACAACGCCAAGCGGGGCCGGGCTGCGGCCAGGCGCTTCGAGACAAGATTTGTGGGGGATATGGAGGCGTTCCTGGACGGGGGGGTGGACGGCGTCATCATCACTTCGGAAAACATGAAACACCGGGCGATGGCGGAGCGCTGCGCGGCGGCGGGCAAATGGATTCTGTGCGAAAAACCGCTCGCTCCGTCCGTGGCGGATGCCCACGCCATGGTGCAGGCGTGCAAGAAAGCAAAGGTTGGGCTGGGCACGGCGTTTCCGTGCCGGTATTCGCCGCCGTTGATGGAGGCGTGCAAGCAAATCCACGCGGGCGAGTTTGGCGAAATCGTGGCGGCGTCCTGCACCAACCATGGGCAATCGCCGGGGGGCTGGTTCGCTGATGAGGCGCTGTCGGGCGGCGGAGCGGCGATGGACCATACGGTGCATGTGGCCGATGCCCTGCGCTGGATTCTGCGCAAGGAGTTCGTGTCGGTCTATTGTGAGTTGGGGAATCAACTGCACAAAGAAGAATTGAAGACCGATGACGTGGGCAGCCTGCACCTGGAAATGGAAGACGGCGTACAGATATCGCATCTGGCCAGTTGGAGCCGCCCAAAAAGTTTTCCCGTGTGGGGCGATGTGACCATCGAGTTCATCGGGACCAAGGGCGTGCTTTGGGTGGATGCCTTCAATCAGAAGATTAACGTATACAGCGACGCCGCCGTGAAAGCCGAATGGGCGTATTGGGGCGGCAACCCCGATCTTGGTCTGATGGAGGAGTTTGTCCGTGCGGTGGAGGAACGCCGCGAACCGGCCGTCACCGGCATGGACGGCCTCCGGGCCACCGAGGTCACCGTGGCCGCGTATCAGTCCGCAAAATGTAACAAACGGGTGGCAATTAAGCGCTCCCGTTGAGCATAGGGTGTGGAACCCAGGGAGACAAAAGATGAAACGGATGCAGCGTTCTTTTTTCATCGTTTTTGCAGGAGTGATTATCGGCGCCGCCGCGGCGCAGGGCCAGGATCAGGATCAGGCGCCTGGGACATCCGTTCCGTTTGTGCATGTCTGCACGGATGCTGGGGCGGGGGCCTATGAGGCGTTCCCGGACATTTGCCGGCTCAGTGACGGGCGCCTGATGTGTGTGTTTTACGCGGGGTATGGCCACGTGGCGATGCCGAATGAAAAATTGCCCAAGGGCGGGCGGATATCGTATTGCACGTCATCCGACGAGGGAAAAACGTGGAGCAATGCCGAAACGCTTTATGACGGGCCGGATGACGACCGGGACCCTTCCATTGCGCAACTTAAAGACGGGACCCTGCTCTGCAATTTTTTCAGTCTGCGCAGCGCACCAGAAAAAAAACCGGCTTGGACCGGTTTGGGCACATGGTTGGTGAAATCCAATGATTTAGGCAAAACCTGGTCGGCGCCTCAACAGATATCCAAGGATTACTATTGCAGTTCGCCCGTGCGGCAGTTGTCCGATGGGAGCCTGATTCTTGGCCTATACGCGGAAAAGGACGGCAAGGGCTGGGGGGCGGTCACGCTTTCCGGGGATGGTGGGAAAACGTGGAGCGCGGAGATTGACATTGACAACGGCGGGATGAATCTGGACGCCGAAACGGATGTCATCGAGTTGAAAGATGGTTCGCTGTATGCGGCGGAACGCGGCCGCAATGAAACCGCCGCGTGGTCTGTTTCCAAGGATAGGGGAAAAACGTGGAGCGTGAGCAAAGCCTATGGGTTCCCAGGCCATTGCCACTACCTCCACCGAAGCCCGGAGGGCATTATCCTGATGGCGCACCGCCTGCCCAGCACCAGCCTGCATTACAGTGTGGACGAGGGCAAGACGTGGAGCGCCAATGTGGTGGTGGACGACTGCGGCGGGGCGTACCCGTCCATGGTCACGCTGAAAGATGGTTCCATCCTGATTGTGTACTACGAAGAGGGGGAAGGCTCCAGCATCCGCGCGAAGCGGTTTCGGGCCACACCACAGGGCATACGCTGGATGCCCGTGAATGAATAGATGGCGCTTATTTACAAAGGAAGTAGAGCATGATGACAAGCATGGTATTGACCGTACTCGTGGCGCACATGGCGTGCGGCGCGATTCCCACGGAATCTGAAATATCCGAGGCGCGGCAATGGGTCTCGGCGAAGTTTGAAGGAAAAGCGGATACCCAGGCGCCGCAAATGAATTCGATGGAAGTTGTGGCAAACAATGATCCGGTGCAGCGCAATGCACGCGGGGGGAAGCCCATGAACATCGCGGGGAAGCAATACACGCGCGGGTTGTATTGTCACGCGGTAAGCAAAGTGATTGTGCGGCTGGCGCAGCCGGGCGCGCGGTTTGAAGCCGTCGCGGGCGTGGACAGCAATGAACAAACCGGCGGCGGACGCGGCAGCGTGGCGTTTTCAGTGAATATTGGCGGGAAAGAGGTGTGGCATTCCGAATTGATGCGCGAGGGCATGCCGGGAGTCCCGGTAAATGTGCCGTTAAATGGAGCCACCACATTTGAACTCGCTATCAGCGACGGCGGTGACGGGATTGCCTGCGATCAGTCTGATTGGGCGGAGGCCAAAGTGGTGTTGCGGGACGGCGAGGAGGTGTGGTTGGGGGAATTGCCCATCATCAACCACCGGCGCGCGCCCTATTCCGCCGATCCGTTTTTCGCGTTCACCTGCGATGGAAAACCGTCGCAGGACTTTTTGAGCACATGGAAATTGAAACGGGATCAACAAACACTCGATGATCAACGCACGCAATACACGCTGACCTACACCGAGCCGGAGGGGGCGTTGCAAATCCGGTGTGTTGGGATTGCCTACAAGGATTTCCCGACCGTCGAATGGACGCTGTACTTTAAGAATACAGGCGAAAAAGAAAGCCCGATTCTAAGCGATATTCTCGCGGTGGACACAGCCTTTGAGAAAAGTTCCGCGGAGGATTTCGTGCTGCATCGGAACAAGGGAGACAACTGCACGGCGGACAGTTTTGAACCCGTCGAGGATGTGCTGAAGGCCAAGGCTGACAAGCGCATCGCCAATACGGGGGGGCGTCCCACCCAAATTGAATTCCCGTACTTCAACATTGGGTTCGGTTCACAGGAAGGACTGATTTTCGTGGTGAGCTGGGCCGGGCAATGGGCGGCGCAATTCACGCGGGACGAGGGTGAGGGAGTGCGGCTGCGCGCGGGCCAGGAACTCACGCATTTCAAGCTGCTCCCCGGCGAGGAAATCCGAACCCCGATGATTGTGCTGCAATTCTGGAAAGGCGAACGCCTGCATGCGCAAAACGTGTGGCGCGCCTGGATGATCGCGCACACTATTCCGCGTCCCGGCGGTAAACTCCCCCCGCTGCCGCAATTGTGCGCGTGCAGTTCGCATCAGTTCGCGGAAATGATCAACGCGAACTCGGACAGCCAGAAATTCTTCGTGGACAAGTATCTCGAACGCGGCGTCAAGCTCGATTACTGGTGGATGGACGCGGGCTGGTATTGGAACAAATCCGGCTGGCCCAACACGGGCACCTGGGAAGTGGACACGAACCGCTTTCCCGGCGGGCTGCGCCCCATTTCGGACCATGCCCATGCCAAGGGCGTGAATATCATCGTGTGGTTTGAGCCGGAACGGGTCACGGAAGGCACCTGGCTCACGGAGAATCACCCCGAATGGATTTTTGGCGGGGCGAAAGGCGGCCTGCTCAATTTGGGCAACCTGGAAGCGCGGGAATGGCTCACCAACCACGTGGATAAACTGCTGACCGAGCAAGGCATCGATCTCTACCGCCAGGACTACAACATTGATCCGTTGCCCTTCTGGCGGAAGAACGACACGGAAGACCGGCAGGGCATCACGGAAATCCGGTACATCGAAGGCTACTTCGCGTATTGGGATGAACTGCGCCACCGGCATCCGAACATGCTGATTGATTCGTGCGCGAGTGGAGGACGCCGCAACGATCTCGAAACCCTGCGGCGCGCCGTGCCCCTGCTGCGCAGCGATTACATCATGGAGCCCGTGGGCAACCAGTGCCACACCTGGACGCTGTCGTCCTGGTTCCCCTTCTACGGCACCGGCACCTCGAAAACCGACACCTATCTCATCCGGAGCACGCTCTGCCCGAGTTTCACCGCCTGCTGGGACCAACGGGACGAGAAACTCGATTACCCCAATTTCGCGCGCCTCATCCAGCAGTGGCGTGCGTTCGGCCCCAACTACTTCGGCGACTACTACCCCGTCACGCCCTATTCATTGTCGAATGATCAATGGATCGGCTGGCAATTCCACCGTCCCGAAGCCCGGCAGGGCATGGTGCAGGTGTTCCGCCGCGCCGAAAGCGTGTACGAAGCCGCAAGCTTGCCGTTGAGCGCGTTGGAGGCCGGGAAGAGCTACCGCGTCACCAATCTGGACACCCCCGATGCCCCCAAAGAATACTCCGGAAAAGAGTTGATGGAAAAGGGCCTGCCGGTATCCATTACGGAAAAACCCGGCACCGCGTTCTTCGTGTATCAGGAGATATAAAGAGAATCTGATAGTGGAATTTGATAACCCCGGATGACTGGCCGCATATGGTCGGATCATCCAGGTTTTTAATCATGAGCCCAATCGCAATATATCATGGCTGCCTATATGGTATTCCATAGGCTTAACCGAGCGGATGCCATGAAGCCGGAGTAGAGGGCCGTCTGAATAGTGACCGAAAACATCCGCATAACGGAATCGCCCTGATTTTATTTGTTTTTCCGGTAATTCAGCACAGTGAAAATGCGCATCCCAATCGCCTAGTCCAGCCCTCGACGCCACCCGCGCCAACCCTCCATACAAGTCGCATTCATGCATAAGCCAGTCATGTACGAGGAAATGGTTTCCATGATCGGAAGAGAGGATACGCCCACAGGTCACCATCGCCGGTCCTATGGCATTCAATCTGTCTTTTACATCGATACACAACAGCATGCGATCCAGTGTAAGCGCAAAACGCGGATAGATAGGCAATACTGATGTCTCTTCTTTCTGGATACCCCAAGCACATGATTTTCCTCGTGCATTTTGTTCCATAAAGAAAGCATTTACAACAAGGACGAAGGATAAAGCCTTTTGTATGGCTTCAAGACGATCTTCCGTGGCCTGGTGTATTTTTTGTAACTGGCTTTGTCTTTCTTTGATTTTTTGTTCGTTCAAAACATCGCTGTTGGCAACTGCTTCTTCATCCGTTCCACCATAAAACACCACATAAGCCCCATCCCCTGTAGGGACAACTATAAGAGGGTCTTCTGTTGTGAAAAGACCTTCTGCTTGAAGCAATTTCAACGCACGAAGGATACAACTATTCATAATGGCGGCCACAATTAATTGTCCGGAAGAACTCCGTTTTGTCCATTCACGTATATCTAGACCAGCTACCACTCCCCAACGTACAGGAAGTTTGACACGCTCAATCCCAATGCCTGGCATAGAGCGAAACCCGATTTGTATGCCTTCATCTTCCGTCGGCTCAATATAGTGACCAGAATTGAGCCCGGATCCCAATTTTTCAGCAAATTTATGCGCTTCTTTCAGCAACATGTCACTTAACATCATTTCGGCCCTTCCTCATACAAGCTATTCAAATGAATGTCATCGATGCGCTTGACGGCGTGTCGAACAATCAAGTCCAGCGGGCCATTGTTGTCTAGTATCTTTTTGCTATTTGGGTTCTTTACTTCTTCCAACTTCAAGCGCATGGTTTGCTTTATCATTGTATTGATTACTAAAGAAATCATCACGTAATTTTGAATTCTTGTGCGAGAGAATGGAAATACAATCTCGCTCAACCTGAAGCACTCCCTTAAGTTTTCATTTTTGGTATTCACTAATTCCTCAATAATATCGGCATATGGAATTTTTGTTTCATTATTCTGTATATGTTCGTGTACAGAACTTAACCAGAAATTATCTTCGTAAAACCGCGTTGACACGGGTGC
>CAYXPO010000231.1:0-7457 GCA_964466925.1 uncultured Nitrospirales bacterium | reverse complement strand
CGCCGCCATAAACACGCCCAAACGCCCCATGGCGGGCACCGGTTCCGCTTTTTCCGGCCTATCGGGGCCGATGGTGACATCGTCCGCGTCCGGAACCCCGTCGTTGTCCGAATCCGCGGATTCCGTATTGGTGTCCGTGCCGCTTGGATTATTGACCGGATCATAGGGGTTGTAATCGGGGTTGTTGTCGAAATTGGCCTCTTCCCGATCGGACACGCCATCATTGTCCGAGTCCACGTCCACAGGATTGGGCACGCCGTCGCCGTCGGTGTCCCCGGCGGATTCGTCCACATCCTGAATACCGTCCCCGTCCATATCCCCCAGCCCAAACAGCTTGCGGTTGGGGAGCACGGGCACAAGGGTCTGGTCTTCCCCGGTGATGGTCCGGTATAGCCCCTCCCCCCTCAGGATTTCGAGCACGGCCGCCATGGTGACCGGACCGTTAAAACGCACCCGGTAGGAAAAATCAAAGGGAATGGCCGGCACAGGATACCAGGCAAACTCAAGATTGCCCGCGGCGCCCGGCATGGGGGCCGCCAGCGATTCTTTCATGGCGGCTTCAAAGGTCCAGCCTTCCGGCAGGAATTCCGACAAGCCGAGGGCGCTCAACGGATCATTGACGATGCCGGTTACAACCACTGTGATTTCCAGCATGGGTCCGGCGCCCACAGCGCCGCCGCGCACCATGCGATGGAATTCAAGGGCCGGCGCGGAGACCTCCGCTTTGGCGGCATTCTTGGCGCTCTTGGCGCTCTTGGCGCCGCCGCGCGCGCCTTTGCGGAATCCGTCTTCCGAGGCGGAATCGGGGTTATAGGCATGTTCCGGCGTCGAGGCAAAGAGATCGATCATGCGAATGACTTCGTGGACGGAAATGCGCCAGTCCGCCCCGCCGTAGAAATCCCCGGAATGCGGGGCGCCGATGCGGTTTCCCGCGCCCGTGGAGTAACCGTCCAGGCTATTGGCATCCACGTGATATTCATGGGTGAGAGTGGCGGTGTTGAACTCGACGACGCGCAGGAGTTCGCTCAGGCTGAACCGGTAATTGTGATCTATGTCCGCCGAGTGGTACGGGGTCAGCATCACGCCGCAATCCGGGCATACATCCACCCGTTTGGCCGACCCGATGTCCGCCGCCGAAAAGGTCACCGTTTGGGTGAGTTGGATGCTCGTGGAAACGACGGAACATTGCTGAACATACTCGACCGACGCCGTGGCGACCGGGATCGCCTCCCCGGTGGCGGGGAATCCCGTCACCGGCGTCTCGAACGGCACCACGGCCCGGTAGGAATACACTTCGCCCATGCCCGTGAATTCCCGCAATGCCGTCGTCAAGGTGACCGGCGCGCCGCCCCCGGAGGGGGTGAAGGTCCACACCAGATCGCCTTGCGTCACGAGGTTTCCGTTGCCGTCGGTGACCTTCCCATAAAGGATAAGGCCGGGCTTGGGGATGCCGCCATACGCGGAAGCGGCGATCAGGGCCGCCCCCAAGAGTGCGCATCCCAGCGTCATAAGTTGTGCGCTTCGATACATGGTTCTGCTCCTTGCCTTATAAATACGTCCAAACATGCCTTGATGGGCGCATATACACGGGGGGGTGTTATTCATTGTCTGCTTCCTGATCCTGCTGTAAATTCGGGACCTGCGGCTGATTCTGCTGCCGGTCCTGCACGTCCTCGAATTCCTTCATGTATTTATCAATGAATTTGTTTACATCCTCGGTCTTGAAATCGAAGGCGTTGGCCTTCTTGCCCTTGAAACTCTTATCCGCGACGCCCATGAGTTCCTTGTATTTGCCTTCAAAATCCGCTTGTGTGTCGAACTTGTCCACCAGCGCGGCGAATTTCTTGTCCACCAGTTTTTCCACAAACGTTTCCACACTGATGACCTCGCGTCCGCCCTTCGTGAGTTGGACGCCTTTTTCGAGCGGCCCGAAAGTTCTCGGCTTGGTGAAGAGATTCAAAAACTGGTCCGCGTCAATCTTGTTTTTCTTGTCCTTGGGGGAGTTTTTCTTGATGTTTTCCGCCATCTGGGCAATGGCCGACAGCACGTTTTGCGAATCGCTGAGTTTGGCTTTGTCTATGTCCAGGGTTTTCTTGAGAAAGCCGGGGATTTCTTCGCCGCCCAAGTTGGGGCCGCTCTTGGGCATGGAGCCGCCTTTGTTGACTTTCAGCGCGCCGAACACCTGGGCGCGGCGTTCGGCCAGGGTGAGGTTCGGATTGCCGATGTTGGTGTCGCTGAAGGGGCTTAACGCCTTCATTTTTTTCTTGGCGATGGCGGTTTCGATGAACAATCCGGTCGGATCGGTGTAAACGATGGGATTGTTGCGGGCATAGCCATAGGCGTGCAAAATCTGGGGATCCCCCAGGGATTCCGAAGGCGGGTCTTCCAACTCCGGGTCCACCCGCAGGAAACGTCCGAGCGAAGCGGCGAGATACCGCGCCCCGAAATAATGCAGCCCGGTTTCTTTGTCCCGCTCTTTCTGGGCAAAGAGATACGGGCTTTCCTGCACGCGATCATCGGCCCGGTAATGCTGCCGGGTTTCGCCGAAGGGGTAATAGGCGATCTCTTCAAGCACATTCCCGGCGGCATCCGCGATGATGTTCGATGAGTTCAGATAGTCCTGATGATAATATTGTATACGGCGGGCCGCGGGCGGCAATCCGAGTTCCACCGGATCATCGGCACGCACAAACACGGCTTCGCCGGGACGAATGAAGGGCGGCATATCCGACAGGAAGGCGCCTTGCCCGCCCACCTGCGCATGCCATGCCGCTTCCGCGGCATTGTAGCCCCACGCAAAGTCGAGGTTTTCCGGGAACACATCCGTTGTGCGCAAGGCCTCCAGGCCCGTAAAGGCCACATATCCTGTTTGCGCCGGAAGCGGGGCGGGGCCGGGTTCGGAATAGGCGCCCGTTACCGTCAGGCTCCGGTGTTCCGTCAGATGCAGCCAAAACACCGAACCGGCGGGCAGGGGGGAACCTTCCTCCATGGGAATGAAAGAATCCTCGAAGTTGTCCCAGCGAAACGCTCCGTCTATCGCGGGATCGGACGCAATACCCAACTGCTCCGCGGCATCCCCGGCTTGAACGGCCATGCCCAGCAGGTTCCAGCCGGGAGCCGCCTGGAAGCGTTGCACCCGCATGGCGCCGGGGTCCAGGGTCCCGGTGATCTTGGCGATGCGCTGCTTGCCGTTGAACACGTATTTGGTGGGCTGTTCGCCCTCGCGCACCTCGAAATGCTTGCCGGCATAGCGCACCGTCACCGCCGGATGCTCCGGCAAATTCCCCGCCGCGTCTTTTGGCCAGACCCGTTTCAGCACCCGGTGCCCATTGTGATTGTATGCGTATTCCGCCCGCATGGAATCGTCTTCCACGGCCACAAGCTGCTGTTCAAAATTCCAGGTAAAGGCAAAGCCGTCGGCCTGGGTAACATTCCCGTTGGCGTCATATTCGTAGGTACGCGTGGTGACGCCGTCGTTTGCCTGGGTCAACGCATGCGGACCGGGGTCGGCGGTGGTGCGTCCGATGCGCCCGGAGGGGCCGGGCGCGCCTCCATACTTCATCACGCCGAGGTTGGTTACGGAATAACCGCGGAACAGATGGGTCATTCCTGAAGTCATGGACACCATGTTGCCGATGCGGTCATAGCGATAGTCAATGTGGCCATCGTCCTGAAGCGGTTCCCCGGGGGCTTGGAAGGAATACTGCACGCGTGTCAAGCGGTAACGATCATCGTATTGGAAGAGTTGTGTGTTGCGGCGTGGATTTCCGGAGGGATGGGTTGACGCGAGGCGGAGATCCCGGATGGCCGTGATATTCGACGCCGGGTCGAACGCATACTGATAATGGAAATAGGGGGTGTCCGGCGCCGCATCGGAAACGGCGCCCGCCTCCACCAGGCGTCCGCGCGCGTCATATGCGTAATTCATCGAAACACCGTTGCCAGACACCTCGCGCATGCGCTCCTGCGCCGGGCCATATTCCGTGGCGGCCAGAATAAAGGGCGTGCCTCCCCGGTTCAGCGGCGCGCCGCCGGAGATGGCGCTTGGCAGCAATCGCTCATTGAAGGCATAGGTGCAGCGGTCGCCATCGGGATACCCCACCTCCACCACACGGTCCTGCGCATCGTAGCCCAAGGTGGTCTGGTAAGGAAGATCGAGACCGGTGTCGGGATCATGCAGTCTGACAATTGACCAAGTGAGGTTGCCCCGGGGATCGTAGCTGAAATGGACTTCACCGGCGAGATCCCAGACATAGGCTTTTTTGCCTTTGGTGTTTTCGGCGGCGGGTTCCGAGCCATTCCCGGCACTAATGGGGCCATACGGATCATCGTAGAAGTGGACGATATCCGCGCGGTTTTCCGGGCTTAGGGGCTCAAGCGGGTCGTAGACGAATCCCGCCGAATACGGTTCTTCCTCGTCAACGTAGTCTTCGGTGACCAGCCGGTTCGCCCCATCATAGGTGTACAGGATGAGGTGACCCATCGCGTCCAGGGTTTCCACCACATTGCCGTTGCTGTCATAGGATATTGTCTTCTCCCCGGAATTGCAGTCGTTGACGTAGATGAGTTCCTGAAAACCGTCGTACCCCATGATTTTTTCGTTTCCCTGGGAATCAATGATGCGCGTCAGCAGGTCATCCGTGCGGTATTCATACCGGGTGGTCCAAACCACCGCTTCCTCCGCCGGATCCCCTTCCCCGGTGATGCGCACCACTTCGTCCACCCGCGTCAGACGCCCCAATCCGTCCACATACTGGATCATCGGCGTGTCGTGGAAGGGCGATGCGGGATCGGTGTCATTCTCATCGTAAAATTTGACAATGAGGGGCTCGTTTTCCTGGCGGCGCCATGTGCCATCGGGGTTTGTGAGGGTTCGTTCCCTTAAAAGCGCATCATAGGCAAGGGCTGTTTTCGGCGCCTCGCCGAGCGCAAGGTCCACAAGGGCGCCCTCCCGGTGGAAGGTTCCCCGCCAGCCGGGCGCCGTGATGTCTTCAAACGCCAGCCGGGCCTCCAGGGTTTCCCCGGAAAGCGTGGTAAAAAACGGCTGCAGGAGGGATTCCGTCTCGCCCCGCGCATTGAATTGCGCGGCGTTTTTCACCGCCACACGCGGAACCGCGCCGCCGGGACCGGGTTCCGCCTCTTCCTTGTCCATGAGCTTGCGCCCCAACCCGTCAAGATACGACCGCGAAATAAAGTAATGGTCCCTCACTTCCGGCCCGGCGTCCCCCGGTTTACGGTCAAGCAACAACGTTTCCACATAATTTATCCGCCCGCCCCCAAAGGGTTCACCCAAGACATAGCGGTATGCGAGGGTTGGATACCCGGGATCGTCTCCGGGCCGCACGGAACGGGCAAACCGGCCAAAAGCATCATATCCATAGGAGGTTACGGCGCCATTGAAATCGGTGGAGGACACCACCGCGCCGAAACCCTCGTCATACACGGCGTTGAGCGTCAAATCCGCTTTTCCTCCCCCCACATGAATGGTCTCGGCCACCGGAAAGCTGTGAAAGCGGTCATCATAGACTATGGTGCGGTAGTGACCGGGGCCGTCATTGATTACACCCTCCGTGCATTCCGCGAGCGGGTCTATCAGAAAAACGGCGTTGCCAAAGGCATCGTATTGCTTGCGGTCAATAACATAGTAATCCATCTCGTCGGAGGCATCATCCCATTCGATCCTGAGCGTGTCATTCCCCCGAATCACGTCCCCGAAATTGCCCATGGAAAAGGTCTCGTCGTCGTAATAGATTTCCGCGCGAAGCACGGGATTGCCCTCGGCGTCCGAGGTGATTTCGTGGATGGGTTTGTCCACTATCCACGCGTCAAGATTGACGGCATACTCGGTGGTTTCGATGCGTTCATCGCCGTCCGCTTCGGGGTGGCCTTCCTCCACCACCCCCCACTGGCGCACTTCAATCTCATTGCCATAGGCGTCATACGAAGTTTCCGTCCGGGTCTTCTTGGGCGTGCCGTTCCCCAGTTCAAGAAGCGTTTTCTCCGCGGCCACACACTGCGGGAAACGAATTTCCGTTCCGTCCACGCCCGTGGCCAGCACCGGGGCCGCATAGGTGTTCGTTTCTTCCCAGAAGACCCCTCCCTCTTCTGTCTCGGCGGAATGATGCAGCAGCGATCCCTGAAGTTCGAAGATGTTCCGGCCCACATCGAACATATACCGGTCCACGCGGCTCGGAGCGCCCGCCCCGCCTTGGGCCAGCACATCCACCCGGCCAAATCCCGTGAAGAACAACTCCGTGGGATGATAATACCCGTCATGGTAGTGAAATTCCGTGCGGGTGCTGTTCCCCAGCGAATTTTCCACGGTAATGGACGCCACCACCTGCATGGGGGTGGGTACCGGGTCCGGCCACGGGGTTCCCGCGGCGGCATCCGCGAGACGGAATTGGAGCGACGACTTATACGCGATGTGGATGACACGCCCCAACCCGTTGTCCACTTTCGTGAGGAGGTTGGGAGCGGGGACACACCCCAATGCCTCCCCGAGGTCCACAATGGCGAGCGGAGGGTTCATGTACGGGTCGGCATATGCAAGGTCCACCATTCCATTTCCATTGAAATCCGCCCAGCGCAGGGCGGGGGTGGAGCCGATTGGCGCGGGCAAATCCGTGATAACGCGCCGGTGATCGAAGCGGTAGAAGCCGAGGTTGAGCCAATACCAGGCTTCCCCGGGCGCGGCCCGCTCGAGGATCAGGTCGGGCAGGCCGTCGCCCGAAATGTCTTCCAGGGCGGCATGCTCCACTTGCACTGTCGTAAGCACGATATCGGGGAGGGGGGCAAATTGAAGCGGCCCCCATTGCCCATGCCCCAGCCCCGGCGCCACTTCAACCCCCGTGGTCCGGATGCGCACGATGTCGGGGATGCCGTCCCCATTGAATTCCGTGCCTTCCACGCCCGGATCGGAAAGCTGAAACGTGAAGTGCTGCGGCACGGTGTACGGCGCGGCATACGCCCCGCCGTTTAGGTTGAGCCACACGCGGATGTGCGTCATTCCCCCCACGGACAGGCTTTGATAAATGTCTATGCGGGTGTCCCCGTCAATATCCGCGGTCTCGACATTGTCGGTGTCGAACGGCGAGGGCGGCGCGGCGCTTCCGGGGAACAGGTTAAGGCGGGTGCGTTCGCCCCATTCAGGCACCCCGCCGGACACTTCATTCTTGAAATAGAAAACATCAAAAGGTCCGGATTTATATACCAAGTCCGCCCGGGCATCCCCATTGACGTCATTGAGGGATGCGACGGCGTTGGACATCGCGGACAGGGTCACCAATGCCGTTTTCGGGTCGCCGCCAATGACGATTCCATCGCTCCACTTCACTTTTCGCCCGTCATCATTTACTTCCCCCTGATTCAAATACGCGGTATGCGGGCCGGTGGCGGGATTGGTGCGCAGGATGTCCGCAAGGCCATCCCCATTGAGGTCGCTGACATCCACCCAG
>CAYXPO010000230.1:0-7460 GCA_964466925.1 uncultured Nitrospirales bacterium | reverse complement strand
TGCAAAATGGTGGCTTCCCGTTCATTTAATTCGGGGCCTTGGCGCATATTCTGTCGTGCGTCCTCTTAGCACTCATTGTCGCCGAGTGCTAACAATGGCTATCCTATCACGAAATCGCTGTCAAGCCTTGAACTCCGACGGCTGCAGTAAAGCTTTAAGTCATTTAATTACAAGAGGTTATTTTTTGTTTAATTCCCCGGTTCCTGAGATGTGCCAACAGGAGGCCCAATGATCAGGGGCATGCTCGATAAGGAGCGGTGGTTGCAGCTGGCAGACTTCCGTGGCCTTCGGACAGCGGGGATGGAAGGGACATCCGCAGGGGGGATTCAATGGAGACGGGGGGTCGCCTTTGAGGAGGTTGAAACCCTGTAGGCGTGCCGCATCCGGATCGGGAACGGGTGCAGCCCGCAGCAGCGCATGGGTATAAGGATGCATGGGGTGCGTGAACAAATCCTGGGCCGTGCTCAACTCAACTATTTTTCCCAGGTACATCACGGCAATCCGCTGGGACATGTGCCGCACCACGGCCAAGTCGTGTGAAATGAGCAACACGGTTAATCCCATTTCCGCCTGAAGCCCGCGGAGTAAATTGAGGATTTGCGCCTGAATTGAAACGTCCAATGCGGAAACGGGCTCATCCGCCAGAATCAGGGACGGCCCCAAGGCCAACGCGCGCGCAATGGCGATGCGCTGGCGCTGCCCGCCTGAAAACTCATGCGGATACTTTCGGACATCCTTCCGGGACAAGCCGGTCTTTTCCATGAGATCGCCCACCACGTGCGCCACGGCCTTGCGCGGATGCAGTGCGTGCGCCCGGATGGGTTCCGCGAGGGTGTCGTACACGGTGCGCCGCGGATTCAAGGAGGCATAGGGGTCTTGAAATATCATTTGGAGGCGCGGCCGCCGCCGCCGCAAGGCACTTGGGGAGATCGTGGCGAGATCAACCCCGTCAAAACGCACCACGCCTTCCGTAATGGGGGCCAACCGCACGATCGCGCGTGCCAGGGTGGATTTTCCGCACCCGGATTCCCCCACCAAGCCAACCACTTCGCGTTCTCTTAGGTGCAGGGTAACCCCGTCCACGGCCCGCACCACGCCCGCCGTCCGTCCCAGCAGCGGCCCGCTCCGCACCGTGAAGTGCGTTTTCAGGTTTTCAATCTCCAACAGATTCTCGCTCATTCATATCTCATTTCGCAGTGCGCGCACGCACGCGGTGGCATGTCCCGGCCATACCTCTTCCAAGACGCACGGGGTGGTGGAGCAATACTCCCGGGCCTGATGGCAACGGGGCGCGAACGGGCAGCCCGCAATGGGTTGAATCAGGTCGGGCGGCTGCCCCGGAATGCTGAACAATGTGCCGCTTGTGGACGCCAGCGAAGGCACGGATTTCATCAACGCCTGCGTATACGGATGCCGGGAATCATGGAAAATATCGCGGACCGGCCCGCTCTCGAGCACCCGGCCGGCATACATGACGAGCACCCGCTCACAGGCGCCCGCCACCACCCCAAGATTGTGGGTCACCAGAATCACCGCCATGCCCAACTCGCGCTGCCGATCCCGGATCAACTCCAACACCTGCGCTTGAACGGTCACATCCAGAGCGGTCGTGGGTTCATCCGCAATTAACACATCCGGGCGCGTGATCAGCGCCATCGCAATCATCACCCGCTGCCGCATACCGCCCGAAAACTCGTGGGGATACCGCTCCATCCGCGCCGCCGCATCCTGTATCCCCACCTGCGTCAACACGGCGATGGCCCGCCCCCTCGCTTCCTTTTGCGAACAGCCCTCGTGCACCCGCAACGGTTCCGTCACCTGCGCCCCAATGCGCATATAGGGGTTCAGCGCCGTCATCGGGTCCTGAAAAATCATCGCAATCCGCCTCCCGCGCAGGGAGCGAAGCGTTTCCCTGGAGGCCCTCAGCAAATCCATGCCGTCAAACAACGCGGCCCCCGCTTCAATCCTTCCGGGGGGAATGGGAACCAGCCCCAGCAAGGAATACATGGTCACCGATTTGCCGGAGCCGGATTCCCCCACAATCCCCAGGGTTTCACCCCGCTCCATTGAAAACGACACATCATCCACCGCGCGCACCACCCCGTTGCGCGTGTGAAAATAGGTTCGAAGATTGTCTACCTTGAGTAAGGACACTCGCTCATATCACTCGGTTAGCCCAGGCCTTCCACACACTCGATCAACGCCGCCGCAATGTATTCATTGTCCTCCTCGGACATCGAGGGATGAATCGGCACGCACACTATCCTGCGTCCGATTTGCTCCGACAACGGCAGCGACTGACCCGCCGTGTGGTCCCGCATGAGTTTGCGTGATTCGTAGACGGGCGGGTTCGCAATCAGGCACTTCACCCCAAACTCCTGCTCCATCCGCCTCATTAACTGATCCCGCTTTTCCCCCGCCCATTCCGGACACACCAGGCAGGTGTAGAGATAGTAACTGTGCTTGCAGTCCGCCGGTTCATACGGCAGCGCGATATGCGCCAACCCTTCCAGCAATTCCGTGCGGCGGTGCGCCAGGCGCCGCCGCGCCTCGATGAACCCATCCAGCTTGGATAATTGCACCAGCCCCACGGCGGCCTGCACCTTCGTCATCACGTTCGACGTGCCCCAATCCTCCGTCGCGATTCCGTAGAACCGCGTGGACCGGCAATAGGCCGCGAACGCGTCGTCATCCGTCGTCACCATCCCGCCTTCGCCGAGCGTCACCATGTTTTTCATCGTATGAAACGAAAAGACCGTGCAAAAACCGTCCTTGCCGATTTTCTTCCCCTTATACTCCCCGCCACAGGCGCGCGCCGCATCCCCAATCACCGCCAGCGGCCCATGCACCGGATGCGGATACCGCTCCGCAAGCGCGAAATAATCGTCCATGGGGGCGGCGAGGCCGTTCATGTGTACGGGGAAAATGGCGCGGGTGCGTGGCGTGATCCGTTGCTCCACATCGTTCGGATCAAGCTGGAGGGTCTTGGGGTCCACGTCCCCCCACACCACCTGCCCGCCCGCGCCCATCACCGCGAGCGGCGACGCCATGAAATTGATCGCGGGCACGATGACTTCATCGCCCGGCTGCAATTTCAAGTAGCGCATGGACATGTCCAGTCCGGGGCCCGCGCTGTTAATGGCGATGGCGTGTTTCGAGCCGGTATAGCGGGCAAAGGCCGCCTCGAAGTCAAGAATCTGCGGGCAGGTGAATCCGAAGCCTTTTTCAACCGCCATTGAATCGCGGATGGCCGCCACCGCCGCCTCCACTTCCTCCTCGCCGTAGATGCTGCCCAACAGCGGCTCGCCCTCCCAGGCGATGCTGGTGCGGCCCCGTTTGAAAATCGCTTGACGTTCCCTGGCTGAAATCATGGCGCCATGCTCCTTTATGGTTGGCTGGTTGGTAAAACCTTGCAGAAACCCATGGGCGGATGTCAAACTTGCATACGGCTTCTTCTCGTGTATGATATGCGCTAAGAGAACGAAGCTCCGGGAGGGCGAGGATCCCGCCGAGCTGTAAAGACAAAACATCACCTCGTTCCCAGGTTATCTTGGGAACGAAAGCGGAGCTTTGATTAAAGGAATACAAACAAATGTCAGGAAGTGCCCCCGAATCCCCCAAACCCAAAGTGCAATTAGTGACCACGTATCTGGAAATGGTTGCGCCCCCCAAACGGGAAAAAATCCGCCCAAAACCGGACGGACTCGAAATCGTCCATCTCCCCAAGGTTCCCATTCACTTCTACCGTTACCTTTACAACACCCTGAGCGAACCCTGGGTGTGGTGGGAGCGCAAGCGCCAGACCGACGACGAAATCCGCGCCGAAGTCCACAGTCCCGGGTTCTCGTTTCATGTGCCCTACCTCGACCATCTCCCGTTTGGCATGATCGAACTCGACAACCGCCGCTTCCCGGAAGTCCAATTCAATTATTTCGGCATCTTCCCCGAATATTGCGGCCAGGGGTTGGGGGGGTATCTTCTTGATTGGACCGTGGACCACGTCTTCGCCCAAGGCGCCACCCGATTCTGGGTGCACACCTGCAATTTCGACAGCCCGAACGCCATTCCCGCCTATCAACGCGCGGGTTTCGTGATCTACGACGTCATCACGGAATGGGTGGACGATCCGAAGGTATAAGGTCTGATGCGTGGAATTGCGGAATCCTGCATGGAATAGGGAGACCCTATTTCAGCCCAATTCCGCCTTTGCCCGGCAAACACGATCTCTGGTATGCTGAACAATAAAGGCGCGTATCCTTCTTTGCCGGATATTAGGGCAGAATAGGATTCGGCGGAAAAGGATCTCCATGAACCAGATGCGATTTACAGCCGTCTTTCAAAAAGTTCCAGAGGGGTATATTGCATTTGTTGAGGAACTGCCCGGCGCAAATACTCAGGGCGCCACACTCGAAGAGGCACGGGCAAACCTTGCCGAAGCCATAGAGATGGTGCTCGAAGCCAACCGAGCCCTGGCGGAAGAAGACCTTGATGGCGCCAGTGTAATCCGTGAACCCATTGAGATCAGCATTTGAAACGCGTTGATTTCATACACTATTTGCGTGAACAGGGTTGTATTTTCTTTCGTGAAGGGGGGAACCATTCCATTTATACCAATCCGACGGCCAAGAAGGTTTCCGCCGTGCCACGGCATCGTGAAATATTCGATCCCCTTGTAAAAAGGATATGCAAGGACCTGGATATTCCCCCGCCGGCCTGATGTTCCGCCTCTACATGGCTTTTTTATGGATAGGCACTATTCGTTAGTTTGACGCTCAGTACGGCGCATGGTAAATTCTAGGGAAACCTCCGAGGAAACTGCATGGATAAGCACAGCGGCCAACAGATGCCCCTCCGCCGGATGCTGGTGGTGGATGACCGGGAAAATATGCGTACCTTGTTGGAAAACACGTTCAGCGAGCGGGGATTCGACGTCGCCACCGCTTCCTGCGGTGAGGATGCCATTGACCTGATTTCCAGCCAGCCGTTCGACGTAGTGATCACGGACCTCAGCATGCCCGGAAAGAACGGCATTGAGGTGTTGAAAGCGGCGAAGGCGGTGTCGCCAGACACCGAGGTGATCATCATTACCGCGTATGGCACCGTCGAGACCGCGGTCGAGGCGATGCGGCTCGGCGCTTCTGATTTCATCAGCAAACCCTTCAAACTGACGGAGATCGAGCTGAAGGTGGACAAAGTGGTCCGGAAAATGGACGCGCCGCGCGCACAACCCATCCAAACCTGGATTCACCCGTCCGTGCAGCACTTTGTCGGATCGAGCGCGCAAACCCGCCAGTTAATGAAACTGATCACCCGCATCGCGCCCAGTAAAAGCGCGGTCCTCATTACCGGGCCCAGCGGTGTCGGCAAGGAATTGGTGGCGAAGGCCATCCACGAAGCCAGCCCCCGGCGCGACCGGCCCTTCATTGCGCTCAACTGCGCCGCATTGGCGCCGGGCGTCCTCGAAAGCGAACTCTTCGGCCACGAGAAAGGCGCGTTTACCGGCGCGGCCGCGCGGCGCGTCGGACGTTTCGAGCGCGCCCACACCGGCACCCTCTTCCTCGATGAGGTGGGCGAAATTGACACCGGCACTCAAACCAAACTCCTGCGCGTGCTGCAGGAAGGCGAATTCGAGCGCGTCGGCGGCACGGAATCCATCCATGTGGATGTCCGTATCCTCGCCGCCACCAACCGCGACCTCCGCGATGCCATCGCCAAGGGACAGTTCCGCGAGGACTTCTATTACCGCCTCAACGTGTTCTCGCTCAATGTTCCGCCGTTGTGCGAACGCCCCGACGACATCCCCTCGCTCGTGGACCATTTCCTCCGCAAATTCTCCATGGAACTCAACAAAGAAGTCTACGAAGTGGACGACGACGTCATGGGCATCTTCCTCAAATACGCCTGGCCCGGCAACGTCCGCGAACTCGAGAACGTCATCGAGCGCAGCGTCGTGCTCTGTGAAGAAAACCGCATCACCCGCGACGAACTCCCCCCGGAACTCCTGTCCGCCGAAAGCGCACCCCTGCGCATTGCCGCCCCCCAGGACGCCTCCGGCTCCCTCATCGAACGCACCGACCGCCTCGAATCCGAACTCATCCGCGGCGCCCTCGAAAAATTCCACTGGAACCGCTCCAAAGCCGCCGAACACTTGGGGCTGAAACGAACCACGCTGCAATATAAGATCAAAAAGTACGGGTTGGAATAAGGCTGGAAACAAGTGTCCCCTATTTCTCCAACAATCTGGAACTCATAAAATCAAGAAACACAAATGATGACAAGGGCTTAACCTTCCTGAGTTCCAGATTGATTTCCATGGATAATTTAAAGAAGCCCGGACGGAAGACAGTGAGAGCCGCTTGGGTTGATTCATAAATGGCTTTGGTATAATAACCAGGGTTAAGCTATATAGAATTAAGAAGGTTTGATCCACAATGAAACGGCTTCGGATTTACATCGACACCTCAGTCGTAGGCGGGTGCTTGGACAAACTGTTCGCCATCGAGAGCCGTGCCCTGATGGAGATGGCACGCCGGGGCGAAGTGACTTTACTGGTGTCAGACCTTCTCGTTATCGAACTTGCACGCGCACCGGAGGAAGTGCAAGCTATATATGGCGGGTTGCCGGAAGCTGCTCTTGAACCTGTCTACCAAACTGAGGAGTCCGAGCGGTTGCGAGATTTGTACCTCTCGGACGGTGTTGTCGGTGCGGGTTCGAAAGAAGACGCGCACCACGTTGCGTTGGCGACCGTGGCCTCCGCGGATGTAATTGTAAGCTGGAATTTCCGGCACATTGTTCATTTCGAAAAGATCCGGGGGTTCAACGCGGTAAACCTTCGGGAAGGGTATTCACCGATTGAAATTCGGAGCCCCAGGGAGTTGGTTTTCACATGAAACAACCAAATGATATTGACTGTGTCGCATTGAAAGATGAAATCCAGGCTCAACTGCGGCAAGAGTTTCAGGGTTTATCAGACAACCAGCAGCGCGACCGCATTCGTCAGGAACTGGAGACCTCGGACAGTATAGCTGCATGTAAGTGGCGCAGGTGTAGTAAGAATGCGACATCAGACTCGCAAAATCAGGGTATTGTCTCCGTTGCTTAGCGGTTTCATGGGTATGCCCGCTTTTTTCGTATTCTCTCAACGCCCTCGCGCGATGTACTCCCAAACTTCGTTTATGTCGAGAGGCTGGAAATTGGGTTTGGCGAATTCACGCTGGCAGAGTTCGTAGATGGCCTTGTTATAGGGTGCGGGCACGCCTGTTCGTTGGGCCAATTCGACGAAATAGCCGTTAATGGTTTCGAGTTCCGACTGTGAGTTTTTTCGTTGTATGATGTCCTGCGCCATGCTGCTCATCACCATTTTGGCCAAGTTCTTCTTGAAGAGGGGGCGCGTAATGACTTGGGGCAGCGTGGCGCCGGCCCGGAGGAGCAACCAGGAAGGCATGCCGCCGATCTTGCAC
>CAYXPO010000229.1:6996-7467 GCA_964466925.1 uncultured Nitrospirales bacterium | reverse complement strand
GGAGGGTGAGTACGGCAGGCTGCACGGCATCGCCCAAAATCGAGCCAAACACCCGGTCCGAGTCATTATTATGGGTGATGGTATACGTCGCGGAAACCATTTGAATGGGTTCAAAGGCGTTTGTCAATAATCCTTGTGGATTTTCTCCAATGCCAAAGAGTACCTCATGATCAAAAACGTTGGGCTGGATGTCAATCGTGATTCCATGGGCGGCAACGGTTCCTCCCGCCGGACCTACGGTGACATTGGTGAGGGGTTCGGTAACCTGGATGAAATCTGATATCGCCAGGGTGTCATTTCCGTAAGCGGTGGTGACGGTAAGGGATACCCGGTACTTGCCCGGCAGCAGATAGGTGACTTCAGGATTCGGGGTGGTGCTGGTTTCCCCGTTGCCGAAGTCCCAAGCCCAAGCGCGGATCACCGAGGCGCCCGGAGCCGAGGTATCGGTGAATTTCACCGTTAGCGGCGCTC
>CAYXPO010000229.1:0-6986 GCA_964466925.1 uncultured Nitrospirales bacterium | reverse complement strand
TGCATTGAAACCGGCTTCGGGTCCAAGACCGAGCGGACACCCGCTCACCGAAACCAGAATCACCAATAATCCAAGGTAAACCAAGTGCTTAACGGACACGCGTGGCATGTGGCGTCGCCTTTCCCTGAGTTCCAACCGTCATTCACCGGGGCGGTGTGTCTCCCACCCGTCTGTAGAGACACTTAACCCCAATATGTCCTTAAGTTTGCTGGAAATGTGAAAAAAAGTCAACTAAATACCCGCCGGGGATTTTAGGGTTGGATACCCGTGGATAAACAACCCCGGTTTCACACCCTTTCTTCCCCCTCTACGCCATCCATCCCCTTCCCAAAGAAACACCTCCCCCGGGGGGCCATGGGATCATAGGGTCTTTAAGACCTATGGTTAGGATTTTGAATGTTTGGCAAGGAAAGCGGTTAAGGCGTGAATGTATTCGCTTCCCAAGGCGGTCATGTGATCGCCTCCTTCGATATAGACGGCCTCATGATTGGCCATGACGCCGATCATTTTGTCCACCCCCGCGCGCAGGGGGTCTACCGACCCCACAATGGACAATACCGGCACGGTGTTCTTGCGCAGTTCCTCTTCCGTAATGGCCAGATCGGCAAAGCGGCGCATGGTGGCGGCCAGGGCGGGAATGTCATTGAGCCACGACATGATGGCGTCCACCAGTTTTATCACGAAGCCGTTGGGGGTTTTGCCCATTCGGTTGATGCTAATCAAAAGCGGTCCGAAGCCTTTTCCCTGGTCCAGGGAGTCCGCGATGGATAGCAGGAGTTTCATATTGTCCGAGGTGGGCTGGTCCCAGCCCGCGCCGCAGGGGGCCGCGCTCAACAGCCGTTCCGGGAACATTGTGATGAGCTTGAGGGTGATGAATCCGCCCATGGAATACCCCACCACATGCGCCTTCTCGATGCCCAGATGATCCAGCAGCCGGGGGATGTCTTTCACCATTTCCACGCCGTACATGTCAGGATCATGCGGCTTGTCGCTGAGGCCATGCCCGCGATTGTCCAAAGCGATGACCCGGTAATGCTTTTTCAAGACCTGGGTAACGCCGGGGATGCGCCAGTTGTTGTCGGCGTCCGCGCCATAGCCGTGCACCAACACCACCGGCTCGCCCGCCCCCTCATCCGTGTAATGGATTTTCACGCCATTGGAGTCAAAAAACGAACCCTTGACCCGCCCCATCAGATACGGGACCGTCCTCGCCACTGCAAGCAAGATGTCTTTTTTCATCACCCGGTTTCCTCTCTCTCTTATTTGTTTTCACCCGCTCCCGTTGGCGCTCCGCCTGGTTCGCCCGTACGGGCCAGGAAATCCCGAAGCCCTTGCCTGAAGGCTTTTTTCTTCAGCGTACTGTAGTGATTCCCGCCGGGAATTACAAGCACGGCATGATGCGCCATTATGCCCGTCATGGCCTCCACGCCGCGCTTCAGGGGATCGATGCCGCCCGCCACGGACAGCGCGGGCACCGTATTTTCCCGCAAGGCCGCCTCGCGCACCTCGAGCGCGGGCAGGCTGGCTATCACCGCGGCAATGGCTTCATCGTCGTTGAGATGCCGGAACACCCGGTTCATCACAAACACTTTCAGCCGTCCGAAGCCTTTTTTCTGCAATCCCACTTCTTCCAGCAACAACGCATAGTCCCCGTGGGTGCGTATGGCCTCAGACACGTTTTTCAGCCGGACCATGCGGTCCGGGGTCATGCGCTCCCACCCCGCGCCGCAGGGGGCCACGCTGAACAACCGGTCCGGATGCAACGTGGCCAGTTTGAGAACGATGAATCCTCCCATGGAATAGCCGATGACGTGCGCTTTCTCAATGCCGAGATGATCCATCAGCCGGACCACGTCTTCGGCCATTTCCTGTCCGTAACAAGCCGAATCATGGGGTTTTTCACTCAGGCCGTGGCCCCGGACGTCCAGCATAATCACGCGGTGATCCTGGGCAAGCGCCTTGGTGATCCCCGGCCGCCGCCAGTTCAGATCGGCGTTCACCGCCACGCCGTGCACCAATACCACCGGCTCTCCCTGGCCCTCCGAAGTGTAGTGAATCCTGACGCCATTGGAATTGAAGTAGTCCCCCTGGGTCCGGTGAAACACGCATCCCGTCGTTGTCCACAGGACCATCAAGGCGCCAACGCTCAGCATTCCCTGTTTAGTGACACGCATAAACGCTTCCTTGTGCCGCAATCCACACGAACTTCATTTCTTTGTTTCCCGGTGTTGATCCAGGAACTTCCGGAGTTCCTTGGAAAAACGCGGCCGCTTGATGGCGCTGTGGTGGTTCGCGCTTTGCAGCACCACCATGCGGTGGTTGGTCAGGGTGACCGTCAGGGCATCCGCCCCTTTTTTCAGGGGATCATCGCTTCCCACGATGGTCAACGCGGGAATGCGGTTGGCGCGCAATTGGGCTTCCGTGACTTCCAGCGCCGAAATGCTGCGCACGGCCGCGGCCATGGCCCGGGTGTCATTGATATACCGCAAACAGGCATCCACGGTTAATACCCGCAAATCCGCGAATGGGTCCTCCTTCGGGTCCAGCGCGCGGAGGATGGGTTTGAATCCATCGCCTTTTTCCAACCCATCGGCCATTTCCTCCAGACGCCGCATGTTCTCTCCCTCGCGGCGTTCCCATCCGGCGGCGCAGGGCGCGGCGCTGATGATCCGTTCCGGATGCATCATCATCAGTTTCAGGGTGATATACCCGCCCAGGGAATACCCCACAACGTGCGTGCGGGGTATTTTCAGATAATCCATGAGCCGCACCACGTCCTCCACCATTTCCATGCCATAGCGCGCGGGATCATGGGGCTTGTCGCTGAGGCCATGTCCCCGGTTGTCGAAGGAAATCACCCGGTAATCCCGTGCCAGCGCATGACTCACGCCCACCCAGCGCCAGTTCAAGTCCGCGTTCACCGCGAATCCGTGCACCAGAATCACCGGCTCGCCCCTGCCCTGTTCGCTGTAATGAATGTGTACGCCGTCCGGCGCGGTAAACTGGCCCAGTGTCCGGTGATGGGCGCAGCCCGTGGTCCCAAACAAGCATACGCCCACAAGCAAAATGGCCGTCAGCCTTTCTCCCGCGTTCCCCGGCATGTGGGAACGCACGTTTCTTAACCGCTGTGCCTTGAATACGGGCATGTTTCTGTCTCTTCACCTTTGTTCACAAGAACCCGTGTGCATGACGCCGGGCAAGGGAACAGTGTATCACTTCATCCCGCAAAATTGAATGAAGGTGCCCGGACACGTATAGTGGGCGGCCCATGAGTACGTCGAATTTTTCAGCCACGGAAACGCCGTCTTTGCAAAACGGACGCGCGGCCCTTGAGATGACAGCGGCCTCGTTTTCCTTTGCCACCATGTCGTGCATCGCGCACGCCTACGGCAACACTCTGGCGTGGCCATTGGTGGGATTCGCGCGGATTGCCATTACCATGGCCATTGTGTTTTCGATGTTACGGTGGTACGGCATCCCGTTTGTGCTGTTTGCACCCAAGGAATTGTGGTCGCGGAGCCTGTGTGGTTCCGTGGGACTGGTCTGCACCTTCTATGCGGTCACCCATCTGCCCGTCACCGATCAGGTCACGATCTCCGCCACGGGACCCATCTGGGTCACCCTCATTCTCGCCATGGTGCTGAAACAGCGTATTTCCAGGGCGGCATGGATTCACTCATTTCTGGCGCTGGCCGGGGTGTATGTGATGTACCGGCCCACCTTCAGCGCGGAATCCTTCCCCATTTTTGTAATGTTGATCGGGGCCGTTGCCGGGGCGGGGGCCATGGTCAGCCTGAGTTTTTGCGGCCCCCTCAACAGCCTGGCCGTCGTGGCCCATTTTTCCACCGTCGCCTCCTGCGTGACCCTGGTGTTGTGTTTTTTCAATCACGGCCCCATCATTCTGAATCCCGCCATCTCTCCTTGGATTGGACTTGGCTTGATCCCCATGGGCGTCGCGGGAACCCTCGGGCAAATCCTGATCACCTTCGCCTATGGCCGCGGCAACCCCACCATGGTGGCGCTCACCGGCATCAGCCAGATTGCCTTCGCCGCCCTTTACGACCTCGCTGTATGGGGGTATGCTTTCGACCGCTGGAAAATCATTGGCGTCCTCATGATAGCCGCCGCCATCGCCCTCAGCATCATCGCCAACGCCAAGCCCCCGCGCGAAGCGTAGTGGTTAATGCCGGCGGTCGAAGTAGATGCCGGCGCCGCTGGCGGCAAGTGCGCTTTGCCGGAGATGGGTTAGTGTTTCAAACAAATCCTGGGTGGTGTGGCGGCTGGCGGGTTCATGCACGGCGATGCAGAACAGGAGTTCCAATTCCAGAAGCCCTTTGCCTGCGCCGGCCGCTTGCTGGAGGCCTATGCCCAAGGATTCATGCAGGGCGGGCATATGCCGCCGCCATAATTTCCGGACGGTACGGCAGTAATCCTCGGCCAGGGGCGGCTCGATGAGGCACAGAAAGTGGCCGCCCCCCATATGGCCCACGGTAAAGTACTTGGAAGTGAACTCCCCCCCGCATTGCGTCAATCCCCGTGCGAGGTGGCGAATCGAGCGGGCGCGCGCTTCGGCGCCCAATAACCGCCCTAATTCATTGATATGCAACAATTCGATATAAATGGCGGCAAAATGCTGTTTAAGGTTGATGTTTTTTTGAATATCCAGCTTTACTTGCTTGGGGCCGGGCAGGGCGGTCAGTTCGTCTATGAGACGGCCATGGGTGCTGCCGGAGAGCAGGTTTTGCACGCGGCTGATCAGGTTTTCCGTTTTGAACGGTTTGGTAAGATAGTCATCCGCGCCCTGGGCCAGACCGTGGGCAATCTCCTCCTCGCCGTTCATGGCGGATACGAACAAAATCGGCAAGGCGTACAGTTCGGTGTTGGTATGTATGCGGCGGCAGAGTTCGAACCCGGAAATGCCGGGAATCATCACATCCAGGATAAGCAAATCAATGTTTTCGTGGTTCAGGAGTTCGAGGGCGGTTTCCCCGTTGTTGGAAACATGGCATGTGTGGCCGCACGCAGCCAGCTTTCCCGCGATCTCTTTCAGCACCTGCGGGTCATCATCTACAATCAAAATGGACGCCACGTTGCTTTCTTCCCCACATCTCCGTTAGAACCGCCGTCAGCCTGCTTTGTTTTGCGGGGACGGGCCTTCACCGTCCAGCCAGCCCGCACCTCCCAGTGCAAAACAGGTATTACATTAACCTGTCGCGGAGGCTGTGTCAACTCTTCTCCTGCCCGTGGTATACTATGGGTTTTACAGCCGGTTTTTTTATGTAACGGATCCCCCTATGGAAACCTCGACATGGACGCTCCTGGGAATTATCCTGGTGTGCGCTGTTTTAATGGTCTATGCACCCGCCGCGCGCAACCATTTCGTGCATTATGATGACTATGGCTATGTGGTTGAGAATCCGCATGCCCAGGAAGGGTTCACCCCGGCGGCGTTCCGGTGGGCCTTCACCACGGTGGACGGAGGCTTGTGGGCCCCGTTGACCCGGCTTTCCCATGTGTTGGATTACCGGATGTTCGGCACCCGCCCCGCCGGGCATCATGTGCACAATGTGCTGCTGCATGCGCTGAACACGCTGCTCCTGTATGTTTTCCTGGTGCGCGCCACGGGCCGGGTGCGCGCCGCGGCGCTGGCGTCCGCCCTGTTTGCCCTGCATCCGATGCACGTGGAGTCTGTGGCGTGGGTGGCGTCGCGAAAGGACGTGCTGAGCGCCGCGTTCATGATGCTCACCCTGTTGGCCTACGATCTCTGGGCGCGGGAACATCGCGGGTGCGGTTTGGCCGCGGCCATGCTTGGAACGCTTTTGGCCCTGTTGTGCAAACCCGTCATGGTGACCCTTCCCGTGGTATTGCTGCTTTTGGACGTATGGCCGTACCGCCGGATTGATGTGCATGTGCCGTGGCCCGCGCAAGCCCGGCAAATGAAGGCGTTGCTCCTGGAAAAAGCGCCCATGCTGGCCTCCGCGGCGCTGGTGTGCCTTATCACTGCCTATGCGGAGCACGGCGCCATCGTTCCGTTGCGGCAATCCGGAATATCCATCCGGGTGGTGAACGCCATCACCTCCTATGTGTTCTACCTGTGGAAATGCCTTGTGCCCTATCCCTTGTATGTGCCCTATTCCATGAATCCCTATTTGATCACCTGGTTCAGCGCCGCAGTGTGTCTGCTGATTCTTGCCGCGATCACCTTCGCCTTCTGGCAGTTCCGCGAACGCATCCCCTGGGGACTGATGGGATGGGCGTGGTTCTTGATCACGCTGGTCCCGATGATAGGCTTGGTGCAATTCGGTCATCATGTCCAGGCGGACCGGTTCACGTACATCCCCTTCATTGGGTTGTTTATTATGGGCGCATGGGCGTGGGAGGCCCTGTATGAACAGCGTCCGGGGTGGCAACGGCCCTTGCTCGGTGCGGCGGTGGCGATTCTCGCGGTGCAATCCATGCTGACCGTGGCACAGATCCAGCATTGGAAGGACACCACCACGTTGTTCACGCACACCGTGGAATGGGATGTGAACAACCCGGTGGCGCTGGGTCATTTGGCGCAGGGCCATCTGGATCGGAATCAGCCGGATAAAGCGGTCACGTTGTTGGAGCGCGCGGCGCAACTCGATGGTGAAAACCTGGCGCTCCTGAATAATCTCGCCGTGGCGTATTTGATGTTGGAGCGCTTCGCCGATGCCGAGCGGGTATTGGAAATAGTGGTTGGAAAAGAACCCAGCGACCCGGAAACCTGGGCCAACCTCGCCGTCACCCGCTATTATCTCAAGGAGTACGCGGAAGCGCGCGCGGCCCTGGACCAAGCCCTCCGGTTGTCGCCAAACTTTGACAAGGCGCGCACTTTGGAGCGCCTGTTGAACCAAGTGCAGGCCCAATAGGATTCGCCCGCTTCCAAGAAGCATTTCCCCCTGCCAATGCGGTATACTGCGAGGACAGTCAGTTTTCCATTTTCCAATCAACCATGGAGAGGT
>CAYXPO010000228.1:0-7483 GCA_964466925.1 uncultured Nitrospirales bacterium | reverse complement strand
GGAAGGCTATCGCGCGGATACGGAAGCGGGCGCGTTGCCTTCGCGGACGGTGAGTGTGTGGGACTTGGTGCTCGATCCGTATTTCAACGGGTTTCTGGCGCAGGCGGGCACGGACACCCAAAAACTCGCGGAAAAAGCCGGCGCGCCGGATTTCGTGTCTTGGTGGCAAAAACAGCCGGAAGAAGCGTTGAGCCAGATGCGCGCGCCGTTGCGGGCGCACGCCCTCACCGGCACGTTTCAATGCCTGTGCAAAGGCATCGCTTTGCTGCACGGCGCGGATATCGGCACGCTGGAACTCGGCGCGTGGCATGCCGCGGACGCCTCGGTGGCCCAAGCCTATGCGGACCTCTTCGGGTGGTATCCGAAAGCGATGGCGAAGGCTCACTTCAGCGAACTAATCCGCCCGGTGCATCCGGAATTTTATGTGCGCGAGGGAACCGCCGCTTCCGCCAAGGCGGAACGCGCCTTCACCCATACCATCCTGCGCATCGATCCCCTGCTGCATCTTTGGGAAAAGAAATGCCCCCGGCGGGACCGCCTGGCGAAGATCGCCGGGGTGGAGCCCCGCGATGCGAAAAGCTGGCGCGAATTCATCCACGCCATTCTGGATTTGGCGGAAAAACAGGGAACCACCGGGATTAAACAGTTGCAGGCCTATTCGCGCCCGCTGCGCTTTGAATCGCGTTCAGACCGGGACATCGTCTGGTCCGGCGCCCTGTCGGAAGAAGAAATCCTGGCGCAGCAGGACTGGATTGTGCACGAGTGCTGCAAGCTGGCGCATGATCGCGGCTGGGTGCATCAAATCCATGTGGGCACGCACAACCTGGCGGAGTCCTCGCCCCTGCCGTTGGAGTCCCTGGCCAAGCGGTATCCGGGCATGAAGATCGTGCTGCTGCATGCCTGGCCGTTTCTCTCCGAATGCGGCTGGCTCGCGAAGCACTGCCCGAATGTGTATATAGACACCTGCTGGCAACCCATATTGAACCCGGACTTTTTCCGGCGCTCGTTACAGGAGTGGCTGGGATATGTCCCCGCGCACAAAATCATGTGTTCGCAAGACGCCACCAGCATTGAAATGGCCGCCGGCTCCTCACTCTTCGTCCGGGAACTGTTGACGGATGCGCTGACGCAACAGGGCGCGCGTTTGGGTATGGATGCCGGGGCGTTTCAGCGGACCGCAGCCGGTTTCCTGCACAATAATGCCGTGCGGGTGTACACGATTGGCCGTGAGATTCAGATGTAACGGCAGGTTTTTAATCAATCACCATAGTGAACATGCGTTGAACAATTGGCGAGTGACCCGTGTTAGTATCTGGCCAGACGAAATCCGCACGTGGCTTGCGGCTCCCAATGTAAGCGTTGCGCCGCCCGGTAGTCATAATCGTAATAATGCCAACTGCCGCCGCGGACAACGCGTTGGGAACCGGTAGTGGGACCTGTAGGATTGTTGAGGGGTTCACTTGAATAGGGTGCGTACCAGTCATTGCACCATTGCCACACATTGCCGCACATGTCGTAACATCCCACCGGGCTTGGGCTGTCCAAAGTCTGGATATTCCCATTCGGGCTGATGTTGATACCGTTAAACCAACCCACCGGGGAGGTGTAAGGTTCGTCAACCAAGCCAAGGGGATTTACACATCCTGTACCTCCGAAATAGTCGGTTATATTACAGCGATTCCAGCCCATGCAGGTATCGGACATAAAACCGTATATCCAGTGCTTTTCCAATGCCGCGTCCCATGCGGCGGCGCGTTCCCATTGGGCTTCGGTGGGCAGGTGATATCCATTTGCGGCACGATTGAGCGCCCAGGTTTCCGTGTCATAACACGAAGTCAGTCCATTCTTGGCGCTAAGCCAGTTACAATAGTACACGGCTCCATACCATGAAACTTGTGACACCGGATGCAAGGCCGTGGAGTATAAAGTATCCTCCGGCAATCCGGTTACAACGGCAGGTGTAAATGAAATCCCGGAGAAAATAATCCCTCCTGTAAATCCTTGATCGTAGTTCATACATAGTATTGACTTTCCATCCCTATATACTTCCCCTCCTGTATAGGGCAGGCCTACTTTGTTCTCCAATAGCCCCTCGGCCAGCGCCCAATTGAGAAATTCCACATACTCCTGAACCGTCACATCGTATTTCCCAATTTCATAGGCGGACAACGTGACCTCGTGCCGCGGCAGTTCGTTGGCCTGCCCCAGGAGCCGGTCATCCCCATCATCCGTCCGGCCCATCGTAAAAGTTCCCGCGGGAACAGAGACCATCTCTCCCACGGGAAATTCCCCTTCCCCTTCTCCTTCCCCGGATACCGTAATGCAGTTAAACACCAATTTAGTGTCTTCGCCTTGGTCCGTGGTGACCGTTAACGATACGGTATAACTTCCTTCTGCCGTGTAGGTATGGTCCGGGTCCTGTTCCGTGCTGCTTGCGCCATCGCCAAACAACCAAAGCCACGCCGTGATGGGAGACTTGCCGGGAACGGATTCATCGGTGAAACGCACCTCGAGCGGCGCTGTACCTTGGGTGAGGTTCGACCGAAAACCGGCTTTCGGCGCATTTTCGGGCGGACAACCCAATAAAACCACGCCTAAACAAAAGACCATGGATGAAACAAGAAGATGAGTTCTCATAACGCATTCCTCACTACAGTATGGGTTTCATACATTTGCCAACCTATGTATATAGGTTATCTCTGTTGTGCGTAGTTGTCAAGCATATAATTTTGTTGACGGTATTCCATTAACGATATTCCCGGGGCGCCTCTTCGTAAAATCCGCGAAAAATGCCATTTCCAACGGTTCAACCCCTACTGGCGGAGAAGCCCATCACATCCGGTTCACCCGGATATTTTCATGGAGTGGTTTGCCGCCAGGAATCCCACGAGAGACAGTGTTTGCAATAGTGCGTTTTTCCCATCATAGTGGTTTACACAACCGTGGAGGTCCTTGTATGAAAGCAGCCGCGCCTTTTATTGCCGGAACCGCAATTGTGGTGTGCATGGGACTGATAAATTTTTCCGCCCATGCGGACGCCACACTCGAATGGATGGTAAAAGCCTATGGGGATGATCAGCACAATGCCTTTACGGATTTAATCGAATGGAAGGGCGCCTACTACCTGTGTTTCCGGCATGGGACGGCGCATGGCTCGATGGACGGGGAGATACGCATCCTGCGGAGCACGGAGGCGCGCGTGTGGGAGTCTTGCGCCACGTTGGACACCCTGGGCGATGATCGCGATCCGCATTTTGTGACGGATGGCGCCGCGCTCTATTGCTATTTCGGCACGTGGGACCTGGCGCATCAGGCCGGAGCCGCCGTGCCGGATCGCGGAAAGGTCCGTTCGTATTTCGCGAAAACGGACGACGGCGCGGCGTGGTCCAAGGTGCAGGGGGTGTATGAACCGGGCTTCTGGCTGTGGCGGGTGCGGTATCACGAGGGCGCCTTCTACAGTGCCGCGTATACCGCGGTGCGGCCCAAACCGGACGCGCGGGAAACCCGGCTGGTGCGCTCGAAAGACGCATTGCACTGGGAACTGGTCAGTGTGGTCACCCAAGAACATAGGTCCGGCGAGGCGGATATGGAATTTCCGAAGGAGGGCGGCATCCGGTTATTGACCCGCACGGGAGAGAAGCCGGGCAATGCGTTTTGGTTCCGGAGCAACCCGGAGATGACGCAATGGACGGAATCGGACGCGAAGGTGTTGGTGCATGCGCCGGTGTTCGGGTTTTGGAACGATTCCATGTTCATTGGCGGCCGCGCGAAAGCGGAGGATGGCTACGTTACCCGGTTCTGGCGGGCTTCCGGCGGCGCGCTCGAGGAACTCATCACCTTGCCCAGCCGCGGTGACACGTCGTATCCGGGGTTGATCGTGGTCCCTCCGGAAGGCGGCGGAGCGCCCGCGCTCCTGGTGAGCTGGTACTCGCAACACGAAAGCGGCGGCAACAAGAATCAGGCCGCGGTGTACGTTGGCCGGGTGGTGCTTGCGCCGAAAGGTGGATCTATTCGTACACTTCCAATTCCGTGATGGCCATTTGTCCGCCGGGCTGATCCGGGCCATCGGGTTTCTGGGCGCACACGCGCACATAGCGCGCGGGCACGGGATCAAAGGCGGCTTCAAACGGTTTCCCATCGTGTTCGGATTTTTGGGCCACGGTCTTCCATTCTTTTCCGTCCGCGGAAACGCGCAACGCGAATTGTGTGGCATAGCCGGACCCGAAATGGACCTTGATTCGCGTTATGTGCACGGTGTCCACCAGATCCACCTCATAGGTCCAGGGCCATTCCCCGGCGGCCTGGGCGAAAGTTTTGGGATTGCCATCCACGCCCAAGCGCGGAAACTGCGTGCCGCCGTTGACCGGCAAGGCATGGGAACCGTCCAGACTGAGCAATTTCGCCTGTTTGCGGCAGGCTTTATTTCCCGGTGGAATCGGAGGGCGGGCCTTGCCTTCGCGCAATTCCCGGCGGACCGCCTTCAGCAGTTCAATTTGCGAACGGTCCAGGGAGCCATCGCGGAACAGCGCCGCGTCAATGGACACCACCCCGCCGCGCTGGTGTACGTCGAAGACATAGTCCGCCAATTCGCTTTTGCCGTACCCGGTGCCGGGTTCGCCCCACCAGGTTTTGCTCAGAAAAGAGAGGATATGCCATTGTTCGCCGTTGAGGAAGCGCTGAACGGGCACTTCGGAGAACACGTTTTGCTCGCCGCAGGTGTAATCCTCGTGCGGGGTATAGGCGCGGACTTCGGGGTCCACGCCGGGGTTCAGGGCAATAATGCGCTTGGGGTTGCCCGCGCGGAGGCCCTGCGCGAGAATGCCGAGTTTTTCGTCGTCGTAGCCGATGAAGGAATAACAGCCATCGCACCAAATCCCGGCGACCTTCTCGCCATAGCGCTCGCCGTACTCGCGAAAGGTGTCCGCCCACTTCCGTACAAAGTCCGTGGCCACCGGATCGCCGCAGCCGTAGGCGGGCCCGGCTTTTTCATCGGCGCGGGGGCCGTCGCCGGTCCAATAGAGCATGAGCGGGATATTGCGCTTGTGGAGGGATTGATACAGGTCCTCGATAAGGTCGCGCGTGGCGCACGCCTCGCCGGGGGTATAGCCGGAGATGCGGTCAAAAGTGGCGTTCGGCGCGATCATGAACCGGGCCACCTGCATCACGGTGAAGATCACATAGCCCGCGCCGGCCTCCGCCATCGCGTCCGCGAAACGTTCCGTGTCGAAATCGCGGACACATTCGTCCCAGGAGGTTTCTTTGCCGAGACTGTGAACTTTTTCCGGATTGTTCTGAAGCGAGGCCAGATAATGGACGAAGACGCCATACCCCGCTTGTTGAAACCAATCCGTATTCGGGTGTTGGGATTCGGCGCCCGCGGCAAGCGGCGCCAACACGGCCAGCGCGGCCGCCAGTGCGCAGCGCATTCTGAAATACTCCATGTGATCCAATTCCTGATGGCAGACTTATTTTCTGCGTTTATCGGTGCGTTCGCCCGGTTTGGGGCGCCACCGTTGACCGTCCGCCGTCAGGGAAATCCAGGTCTGCCATTCCTTGATGCAATTGACGGTGATCAGTTTTCCCCCCTTGGGAACCACGCTGCCGCCGTAGCCGCCCGCGCCCGTGGCCCGGCCGTACACCAGGTCCACGCCGTCGAATTCGCCGGAATAGTCGTTGGTGTGATCATGGCCGCAAAAACAGGCTTTAACCCCCATGGATTTCAGGAGGGGGAGGGTCGAGCCGTCTTCTTTTTCCGAGGCGGGATTCTCCCCGATAATGCCGATGGCCTCCCCGCTGTCCCAGACATCGTTGTACTGTTTCAGGGGGATATGGAAGAACGCGAGGCGCATCACGGGGCCGGGGTCGGTTTTGGCCAGATTCCGCAGCCATTCCTGCTGCTCTTTTTGAACCCCTTCCCGGTGCGTGTTCAGGCAAATGATCTGCCCCACCCGGCGGCCCTGCCACCAACTCAGCAGATTGATGACATAATTTCCGTCGGAGTCCGCGCCGCGGTAAAGCGAGTTTTTCGCCTTGGTGAAATGGTCGTGACCTTCCTTGAAGTTGGTCAATTGATCATGATTTCCCCAGGTGTAGGCCCAAGGCACCCCCAGCGCGTCAATTTCACGAATGGCATACCGCATGCGCGGCTGCGCCATGCGGTCGCGGTTTTCCGGCCACAGATCCCCGGTGACCATGAGCAGGTTGGGATGCACCCGCCGCACGAGATTCCGCACGGTTTCCAGCGTTCGCTTGTTCCCGGCTTCGTGCAGGCCGAGTTTTCCGGCGAAAAGGTGCAAATCGGTCAACTGCAATATGCGAAACCGGCGCGGGTGCGGAATCCGCAACTGCGCCACCCCCGGCGTCATCACTTTTTCATCCGAATAGGCCCGGGCCGCCTCCGCTTGATTGGATAACGCCAACCCCGCCGCCGTCATGGAAGCCGCGATAAATTGCCTGCGGGTCAATGCTTTGCTCATGGCACAACTCCTTTACGCAACCCCTTTAAGAATACGCCAATCCGCCCTCGAAACGCCATTCGCCCACCCAGGCGCCAAACCCCTGCGGCGAAATCCTGACCTGCCGCCAGCGCGTGCGGGGAGAATTTTTCTCGCGGGGGCCGGGCTGTTATGCTACGGGCGTGGGAAGAAAACCGAAAGGAACATGCCATGCGGAAGAGTGTGTTGGTGTTGGGACTGATTGCTTTGGCGGGAAGCGGCTGGGCGCAGGATGCGGTGAAGGCGTGGGAGGGCACGCTGACGGTGCCCACGTATGCCTGGCGGGACGATCCGAATCCGGTGTTCGAACCGCTGGAGGCGGCCATCTATTATCCCTATTCAAAACAGGATGTGATTGCCAAGACCAAAGAGGACCGGGTCTACCGCGCACTGTTCCTGGAGAATGAATATCTCAAGGTGACCTGCCTGCCGGAATTGGGCGGGCGCATTTTTTCGGTGCTGGACAAAACCACGAACCGGGAAATGTTCCACAAGAATGACGAGGTGAAGCCCGCGCTGATTGCCATGCGGGGCGCGTGGATCAGCGGGGGGATTGAATGGAATCCCGGGCCGCAGGGGCACACCGTGACCGTGGTGTCGCCGGTGGACGCCACCTTGGAAAGCAATCCGGACGGGTCGCAATCGCTATTGGTGGCCAACACGGAGAAGATGTTCCGTACCCAGTGGGCGGTACGCCTGACCCTGCATCCGGGCAGGGCGTATCTCGATGAATCCATCCGCATTTACAATCCAACCGACGGCACGCATCCCTATTACTTCTGGAACTGCACGGCCTTTCCGAACCGGCCCGGCACCCGCTTCATCTACCCGATGACGCTGGGCACGGACCATGCCGGTTCCACCTTCTATTCCTGGCCCCTCGACAAGGCCCGGGATCTTTCCTGGCTGAAAAACTACCCCACGATGTCCTCCATTTTCGGTTATGAATGCGGGTTCGATTTCTTTGGCGCGTATGACGTGGACGCGGA
>CAYXPO010000227.1:0-7503 GCA_964466925.1 uncultured Nitrospirales bacterium | reverse complement strand
AGCCCGGACGGGCCGCCGAGAATGGGCCCTTCATGGAGCTCGTCGGAGGCGGCCCAGAAGGGCGGGCGCCGGGGTACAACGCGTCGATGCGCCGCATCAATGCCAGGTTCTCCCCGGACTCGGCGGTGTTGGGCGTGTGGTATACACTCGAACGCGCGACCTTCAGCAAGGCGCACTGACGCGAAACCGGCAGGCCAGGACTGTTGAACTCCACCCAGCCCCGGCGTTCTTTCGCGGGTGCGCTCAAGGCTTTTTTGATAATAAAAAATGCAAAGCCTTTGTTTAATATATATAATGATATCTATATTCAAGTATACTTTCCCGATTAACCACCTGATAGAATGGATATCGTCCAAATAAAGCATCCATTTGTGGACTCTCCACGTTTCTCCGTCTTGACCAGTTAAATATAGAGATAAATGAGAACTTCCATCTTTGCAATGGCACAATACGGACAATTATGCGCGATAAATAAATATGGAGATTTTTTTAGATTCTCAGCACCCGTCGTGCGTTGTGGAAGCAGATGTCTTCGAGGTCTTTTGGCGAAAGGTCCATCAGTTCCGCCGCGAGGGTGAGAGCCCGCAAGGATTCAAGGCCCACGAGGGTGGGATGGCAGGCGGGGGCGGCGGAATCCACATCAATCCGTTTGGGGCATATCCAGGAGAAGGTGTCGCCCACGGTCACGCACTTGCCGCGTTGTTGGGATACCGGGAAATCGCTGCCCCACAGGAGGCGGCGCGGCCCAAAGGTTTTGACGATGGCCATGAGCGCGTCGGGTTCGCATACGGCGGCGGAGTCGAAATAGAGGTTGTCAATATCCTTGAGGGCGGGCAGCGCCTGGATGGTATTGGGGGCGTGAAAACCTCGGCCCGCATGGGCGAGGATCAAGGTGGCCTTCGGGTATTTGGTGCAATAGACGCGGATGGAACGTTGATTTTGCGGATCGGACAACGCGGCATGCCGCACCAGGTGCAGCAGAATCACGGCGCGGTGTGCATGGGCCATTTCCCAGACCCATTCGGGGAGATATTCTTCGAGTGCGGCGTCGAAGGTTTGTTTCCGGCGCGCGAACACGTGATAAGGTTTGAATCCGATGATCTTGGGGTTTTGAAAATATAGTTCTGTTTTGGCGGGGTCCGAATCCGGCATTACCACAATCAGTCCCCGGTTCCTTTCAGCACGGTCCACCTGCTCCACCAGAAAGGCATTGCCCGCCTCCACGTCCCCCGTCTTCACCGGATACGGCACGAAAAGCGCGCCCGCGAGCCGTTCAGCGCCGCAGAGATCTCCCAAAAGCGTACGCCACACATCCACATCCGCGATATCCGGGCCTTGACCCACAAATTCCGGACAAGGCCGGCCAAGATCATTTTTACGATAAAGATGCGCGTGGATGTCGAACAGGCGGTCCGGGAGGTATTTTTGAACCGCCGCCGCAATCACGGCATCTGTTTCGGTAAAGGTCCAGTTTCCGGTTTTGTATTTTTTCACGGGTTCGCTTGCCAAGGAGAGCCCCGGCCTGTTTCAGGCGGCTGGTTAAAACGGCAAATCCTCTTGGCCGCTGCCGGGTTTTTCGGGCGTGCGGGGCGCGGCTGGTTGAGGCGCCTCCTCATTTCCGTACTCATCCCCGGCGTCCTCGTCCGCCGCGTCCTCTTCTCTTTCGTCTTCCCTCTCCTCGAGCAATTCACGGGCTTCAAGTTCGCCTTTGCTGTTCTTGAGGAGAATCTCGATGCGTTTTTCCGCCTCGCTAAGGGTCTTTTCGCAGGCCCGGGAGAGCCTGATGCCCTCTTCGAAGCGTTTGAGGGAATCGTCGAGGGACAATCCCCCTTCTTCCAGGGCCGTAACGATTTTTTCCAATTGCTCCAGGTCGTTTTCGAAATTGACTTCTTTTTTCACGGTTTCTTTCTTAGTTCGCGCCATGGTTTGGCTCCTCAATCCGTGTGACCGCGGTGATGACCGCTCCCTCGCCCAATCGCAGAAACAGTTCATCGCACGGGGCAAGCTGCGATGCCGCCCGCACCAGTGTTCGCTCAGGCAGTTTCCACGCCAGTGCATAGCCCCGGCCTAAAATCGCCAGCGGGCTCAAGGCGTCCAATTGCGCCAATAGCGGACGCATCCGCGCGCGCCGCCGTTCAAGCAGGGCCGCCGCCGCCTGGGCCAGCCGCCATTGGAGCACGCCGCGGCGATCCCGGGCCTGCCGCACCCGGCTCGCGGGGGACAACAACGCCAAGGCGTGCGCCGCGCGGTCCGTGCGCCGCCGTTGGGCGCGCACATGTTCCAGGACCACGCTTTCCAAGCGCATCCGCAATTCATCGTGTTGTTGCCGCCGCTGCCGCGCGAGTTCCTCGGGCCGCCGGAACAGGTAGCAGCTTTTGGCCACCTCCAGCCGGTGGCGGGCCTCCTGCACGCGGCGCGTCCCGGCGCTTATCATGCGCTTGCGGAGCAGCGCGATGCGTTCGAGCAGGGCGGTGCGTTCCTGAATGACGAGTTCGGCGGCGGCGGAAGGCGTCGGCGCCCGCAAGTCGGCGGCGAAATCCGTGAGGGTGAAATCAATCTCATGCCCGACCGCCGAAATAATGGGGGTTTTCGCGGCAAAGACGGCGCGCACGACGCGTTCTTCGTTAAACGGCCACAGGTCTTCGAGGGAGCCGCCGCCGCGCCCGACGATCATGACGTCCACGCCCCAGCGGTCAAGCGCGTGAATGCCCGCCACAATCTCCCCGGCCGCTTCCTCGCCCTGGACCCGCGCGGGATACAGGATCACGTGAACATTGGCGAAGCGGCGTCCGAGCACGTTGAGGATGTCGCGGAGGGCGGCCCCGGTGGGGGAGGTGACCACCCCGATTTTTCGCGGCAGCATGGGGAGGGGCTTTTTGTGTTTCGGGTCAAACAGGCCCTCGGCGTCGAGTTTCTGCTTCAGTTTTTCAAACGCCAACTGGAGGGCGCCCATGCCCTTCGGCTGCACGTCATCAATGACAATCTGATAATTGCCGCGCTTCTCATACACCGTAACCCGGCCGCGCGCAATCACCTCCAATCCGTTTTCGATGGGAAAATGGAGGCGCGTCAGCGGCCCGCGGAACATCACCGCGTCAATCTGGCTGTCCTTGTCCTTGAGGGTAAAATAGGCATGTCCCGAGGCCGCCACTTTCCAATTCGATATCTCCCCCGACACCCAGACCTGCCCCACCTTCGTTTCCAGCAGCACTTTGACGCGCCGCGTCAACTGGGTGACAGTCCAAATCTCTATAGACGGCAGTTCCATGCCGGGGATTGTAGCAAACCTCCGCATTTCATGCACGGAGAATCTTTGCCGCACGCGTTACAGACTTTTGCGCACAATTATTGGGGATTAAATGCGTGCGCCCTGGCCCTCTTGCAGAACCACCCCGGCTGTGATAGATTGAAGGGCCAGCAGGACATTGGCCCTGTGGAAGGCATCTATGGGCGGGCAAGGGCACGAACCCGGCGGAAGGCCGGTCACAACGAAGGAGGTTGTCATGTCACACAACGTAACCCGGAGACAATTTCTTGGCGCCACCGCGGCCGGCAGCGTAATCCTCGCCGCCAATACCGGGGCCGCCCCCGCGAACGCCGCCAAAACCGCACAGGAAACCGGATGGCCGGAACAACCCCCCATTAAACTCTACAAAGTCTTCATTGGCAGGACCGGCGACATCTATATGTCCCGCCCCACGGAAGAAATCGAAAAACTCAACAACCACTTGGCGGGGATCGAGAAAAAACTGGGCGACGTCCAATTTGTCGGCGGCGACCTCATTCCTCCCGCCGATGCCTCCGCCGTCCTCAACAACCTCAACGGGGTGGACGGCATCATCTTGTTTCACCTCAGCGGCCACGGCGGCGGATCGCCCGCGGAAGCCATGGACAAAATTGTGGACACCGGCATCCCCACCGCCGTCTTCTCCCAACCCTTCAGCGGCCATGGCTGGATGTATTTTCCCCGGTGGCAGAAGGCCGGGAAAAAGGTGGTCCTGCTCCCCACCAGCGATTGGACCGAGCTCGACCGCGTTGCCGGGCTGATGCGCGTTGCGCCGCGCTTGCGCCAAACCAAAATCCTTGTGGTGCGCGGGCCCATGGGCACCGCCGCCGCCTGCAACGCCGAACAACTGAAGACCCGCTGGGGCGCGGAAATCATTCCGGTTACCGTCGAAGAAACCCTCGCGGCGCACCAGGCTGTTGACCCCGCCGAAGCCGAGGCCGAAGCCGAAGAATATTGGATCAAGTGCGCCAAAAAAATTGTCGAACCCACCCGGGACGAAATCATCAATTCCGCGCGGTTCTATCTCGCCATGAAAAAAATGATGATCGAACGCGGGGCGCAGGCCGTCACCAGTTCCAATTGCATGGGCGAACCCGCCAAGGGATGCCTGGCCTATAGCAAACTGAATGACCAGGGCCTTGTCGGGGCGTGCGAGGGCGACATGGATTCCACCCTCACCATGCTGATCTTCCGCTACGCCTTCGGCGTGCCCGGATTCATCACCGACCCCGTCTTCGACACCGCCCGCAACGCCCTCATCCATTTCCATTGCACCTCCGCGACGCGAATGGACGGGCCCGGCGGCAAGCGCATGCCCTTCACCGTACGCACCCAGACCGACAGCGGGCGCGGGGTGGCCCTCGACGTCGAAAACCGCATCGGCCAGGCCGTGACCTGCGCCAAGTTCATCAACCTCGACACCATGCTCGCCTCCACCGGGAAAATCACCGCGGTCACCCACGACAAACTCGCCTGCCGCACCCAATTCGTCACCGAAGTGCCCGACGCCCGCAAAATGTTCCTCAACTGGGGCGGCGGCGTCCTCGAAGGCGACGTCATGACCCTGCTCCACCGCGTCGTCTTCTACGGCGACCATATGCAAAGCCTTACCGACCTCGGCAACCTCATGGGATTCCGCGTCGTCGAAGAGGCGTAAAAAAAACCACATCCTTATCAGGAAATTTTTCAGATGCGAGGAAAACCCTTCCTGTCGTGTTCTGAAAGGTTATCGTCCTCTTTTCGGCTTGACCGGCTTCCTTACGGCCGTCTTTCGCGGTGCGGCGTTCGCTGTGGAAGCCTTCTTGCGCGCGGGGGTTCGGGCCGGTTTTCGCGAAGGTTTGGGCTGTGAGGACGTCTTTTTCTCCGGCGCGAGATGCGCGTAGGAATCCCCGGAGAGAATATGGACGCGCTGGGTGCCGCTGAGCGGGGTTCGGATGCTGTACCGTTCCTCCTCGCTGTCCACAAGACGGATTCGTTCGTGGATGGGATGCTCGGCAAACCACTGGCGCATGGGTTCAAACACTTCGCGAACCCCTTCCCGGCTCATCACGAGGTCCACATGGTCGTAATCCTCGGCGCAGCCGTTCTCTTTGGACAACACAAGTATTTTTTTGTCGCCGTGCGGGAGTTGCCGGAGGAAGTCTTGGCCGCGTTCCGGGGGGGCGAAGGGGTCCTTGGGGGCGTAAATGGCCAGCAGCGGCACGCGCAACCGCGGCAAGCCTTCAATCACGTCCACCGTGTCTTTGTTAATCCGGAACACTTTCTTGTTCAGGGAAAACGCAATCTCTTTCAACACCTTGGGCAGGGGGTCTTCCAGCATGCTGATAAAGTGCCCGGTGTTCATTTCCGGATGCACGTTGCGGACGGTCACGGGATATAAGAACAGCCCGCTTCCGATAAGCCGTACAAACGGCACGAACCCGCGCAGGATATTGCCCGCCACCTTCGGAAAGGCGCCGGCGAACGCCGCAATGGGCGCGGGCACATGCGCCTTCGCCCCCTCGAATCCCACCGGCCCGCCCAGCGTGACGCCGCTGGCGATCCACTCCGGACCATGCACCAGCTCATACGCATACAACAACATCCCCCCCATTGAATGCCCCACCCAATGCACTTTCGCATAGCCCGTCGTTTTCCGGATGAACTGAATCACCGCCGGGAGGTCCTGCATCACATAATCGTCCATGGAGGCGTCGGCAAGGGTATGTTCAAACGGCGCCATGGAGGACCGGCATCCCCGCAAATCCACGGTCCAGCAGTCATATCCCCGCCCCGAGAGGTAATCCACCATGCTTTTGCCGTCAGGACAGGTGAAGTTGTGCTGATTGGAGTTAAACCCGTGCACGAACAGGATGGGCTCCCCTTCCATCCGGCCTTTGCGGTACCGGCATACCCGCAGCTTCCACAAGTCGGGTGTCGTGACCGTGTAAATCTCATTGGTCCGCAGGGTTTCCGGATACATCGAATTCAACACCCCCCAGTAGACCATCACGAGGGCCAGCGCGCCCGCCAGCGCCAGCAGCGTGATCCATACGCCCGGCGTGCCGCCCAGCAGCAACACCGCCAATCCCGAAACGGCCAGAATGCCGTCTATCATCCAGAAGAAACTCATTCCTGTTCTCCTCGCAGAAAGCGCACAATGGCGCGCGCCCGCGCTTCCGTAAACCCCGGCAGCGCGGCAATCTCCTCCGCGGCGGCACCCTTGATTTTCGCCACGGACCCAAACCGGTTCAAGAGCGTTTTGGCCCGCGCCGGGCCTATCCCCGGAATTTCCGTCAGCGCCGTCCTCAAGGTGGCCTGCGTCCGCCGTTTTCTATGGTAGGTCACCGCGAAACGGTGGGCTTCATCGCGAATACGCGCCAACAATAGCATAACCGGGCCATGCTGCGGCAACACCAGCGGATTCGCGCGGCCTGGCAAAAACAAGCGCTCCAGGGTCTGGTCCCCGTGTTTCTCCGGATGGGCCTTGGCTATGCCCGCATGCGGCAAATCCTCGATACCCAAATCCCTGAACAAGGCCGTGGCCACGCCCAACTGTCCCCGGCCCCCGTCAATCAGGGTCAAATCGGGCAGATCATCTTCCGCGATCGCCCTGGTGTACCGCCGCATCAACACCTCGCGCATGCTGGCAAAATCATCCTGTCCCTGCACCGTTTTCATGGAGAACCGGCGGTAGCGGGATTTGTCGGGCGCGCCCTCCTGAAAACACACCATCGAGGCCACGGTCTTGTCCCCTTGCGCCGTTGAAATGTCAATACACTCGATCCGGTGCGGCACACGCGGCAATCCCAGCGCCTTCCGCACCTGCTCCAGCACATCCGTCCGCGCCTTCTCCCGAAGCCGCTTTTCTTCAAAGGCGCGGTGTGCGTTGCGCTCCGCAAGATCGAGCAGCGCGCGCTTTTCGCCCCGCTGCGGATGCACCACCTCCACCTTGCCCCCGCGCCGTTCCGTCAAAATCTCGCCCAGCGCCTCCTGCTCTTCCAGCGGCACGGGGATCACGATTTCCGGGGGAACATACGCGTTGGCATAGTATTGCAGGAGCAAAGAACTGAAAATTTCCGGCAGCGGCGCCTCACACCGCTCGAAGGAAAAATCCCGCCCACCCAGCAATTTACCGCCCCCGTAGGAAAGCACCGGTATATCGACGAAACGCCCCACGCAGTACACGCCAAATACATCGCGGTACTCCGCGCGCGCGGGAGAAACCCCAAAAGGGA
>CAYXPO010000226.1:2207-7515 GCA_964466925.1 uncultured Nitrospirales bacterium | reverse complement strand
CGAGTGCTCGGCCCGGGAGCTCGACGCGGCCTTCCGTCCCAACACCAAGGCGGTTATTATACCAAGGAATGCCCCGGGCATCCCATTATTTTTATGCCGTCACGTCAGGACAGTTCAGCCGCGATGGCGCGAAGAACCTCCAGCCCCTCGCGCAAGGCCGCTTCATCAATCACCAGGGGCGGGCAAATCTTGATGGCGCAGCCGCCCACGCCCACCGGGGCAAACAACATCACTCCGCGCTGATAGGCGCGGCGGGCCAGTTCCCACGCCGTCTCCGGATCGGGCGCCGAGCTTCCCGGTTTTGTAAACTGAACCGCCGCCACCAAGCCCACCGCGTTCCAGGCTCCCGCCTTGCCCTTCGCGGAATCCGCAAGGGCTTTCACCCCTTCGCGCAACACCGGCGCCAGCCGCGCCGCATTTTCGATCAGTCCCTCCTTTCGGATCACCTGCAAATTGGCCAGGGCCGCGGCGGCGCACACGGGATTCGCCGAGTGCGTGCTGGTCATTTCGCCCGGACCGTACATGTTCATCAGCGCTTCCGTGCCCAACACCGCTGAAAGCGGCATGCCCCCCGAAATGCCCTTGCCGCACGCGGCCAAATCCGGAACCACGCCCAAATGCTGAAAGCCAAACGCTTTGCCTGAACGCCCGAACGCCGCCTGCACTTCATCAAAAATAAGCACCGCGTCATGCCGGTCACACCACGCCCGGAGCCGTTGGGCATACTCCGCCGGCATCAGGGCCGCATTGCACCCTTGGAACGTCTCGCTCATTACGCCGCACACGCAGGCCGGGTCCACCCCCTGCGCCTTGAGGGAAGCTTCAAACACCGCGAAATCCGTATCCTTTTGCCGGAAGCCCTCCGGGAAGGGCACGTGCACAAAATTCGGGTCCGCTTCGCCCAGCCAGCCCTTGAGTCCCGCCGAGCCGCCGGCCCGTTGCGCGCCCATCGTGCGTCCATGAAAAGCATTTTCAAACGTGACCAGGATGGTTTTCTTCGGCCCGCCTTTATTGATGCCCTGGGTCCGCGCCAGCTTGATGCAGCATTCGGTGGCCTCGGAACCCGTCGTGAGCAGAAACACCCGCCGCAACGGCGCGGGCAGCCATTGCTGCAATTCCTCCACCAGTTTCGCGCGGATTTCCGAAGGGAAGCAATACGCGTGATACAGGCCCTGCCGCGCCATGCCGCAAATGGCTTCGACAATTTCGGCGCGTCCGTGGCCCGACGCCGTCACCAGCACGCCGCTTGAAAAGTCAATCCATGTGTTGCCATACGGATCGCTGATGCACGCCCCCGCCCCATGATGCCACAAGACCGGGGGTTGCCCGCCCATGCTGCGCGGCTCCATTTCCCGCATTTGTGTCAACAAGGGCACGGATTCAGGCACCGGGATCGCCGTCTGAATGCGCCTGTATCGGGTCTCCACCGGAGGAACGGATTCGGGCGTCAGCGGAAACTCTTTGGTGGCCATGGTTATACTCCTTGTAAGGCCGCTGTGTGCAGCCGCGCATATTCCCGCGGGGAAAACAATGACAAATCTTCCAGCACCCAATCCGCGCGCGACACATCCTGCGCCGGACGCCCCTGCCGCGCCAGCGCCACACAATGCATGCCGGCGTCTTTGGCGGCCCGGATGCCCAATGTGGAATCTTCAAAGGCAAGACATTCCTCCGGCGGCAGGTTCAGTTTTTGCGCCGCCAGCAGATAACACGCCGGGTCCGGTTTTCCCGGAGCGTAATGCTCGCCGCCCAGAAAGAACTGAATGTAGGCGCCAATCCCCATAAGTTCCACCCCATGCGCGATGTCCTGGACAAAGGAACCCGACACAATCGCCACGGGATACTCCGCCGCCAGCCGCTTCAAACACTCGATGGAGCCGCGAATCCGAACGTCACGGCTGTCCCGAAGCTGGACAAAGCACTGCTGCAACCCCCCGTACATATCTTCGAGATGCGCCGCAATGCCCGGATACCGCCGCGCCACCTCGATAAAAATATCTTCCCACGACACCCCATACACAATTTCCAGCGCTTCTTCATGGGAGACGGGAACGCCGTTTTCCCTCATGTATATTTCCAGCGCTTCCACCCACAGGATTTCCGAATCGAGCAACGTGCCGTCCAGATCAAATAAGAACGCCTTGACCATACTGCCTTTCTGTCCGCTGTCCAAAATACACTCACGCCCGCCACCGTATCCGGAGAAAGAACGGAACCCCCTGATTGTAAAAAATACAAACGAAACCTTCAACCCGCCGCGGTTATCCCCCGGACGGCAGGTGCTTGGCGACCGCTTCCTGGAGGTCATTCGTGCTTACGGGTTTTATCAACACCTCGCGAAGCCCGGTGGTACGGGCGGTTTCGGGCGTGATGGATTCGCCGAAGCCCGTGCATAGCAAAACGGGCAAATCCGGCCGTATTTCCAGCATTTTCCGGGACAACTCGAGGCCGGTGATGTTGGGCATGGTGTGGTCGAGCAAGGCCAGGTCCCAAACCTCCGGCTGCCGTAAAAAGGCCTCCAATCCTTCCTGACTGTTTGTGTAGCCGTTTACGGAATACCCCCGGGACGCGAGAATCATTTGAATCATGTCCACCAGGTCCGGTTCATCGTCCACAAGCAGGATGCGGCCGTGACCGCGCACCGCCTTGCGGGGCGGCGCCTGGATATCCACAGGGGCGTCCTGCACTTTGGGAAGGTACAGGCTAAAGGTGCTGCCCTGGCCCGCCACACTGTCCACCAGCACAAACCCGCCGCATTTCGCGGCAAATCCGTGGACCATGGCAAGCCCCAGCCCCGTACCTTCGCCCACGGGTTTGGTGGTGAAAAAGGGATCAAAAATGCGATCCAAAATTTCCCGCGGAATCCCGCTCCCCGTGTCCGCCACCGACAAACAATGATATTCGCCGGCCCGTGCCTCCGGATGCGGTTTTTCATCGTTTACGAAAACCCGTTGCAGCGAAACGCGCACCATCCCTTTGCCCTCCCGCATGGCATAAAAGGCGTTGGCACACAGATTCATGAGGGCTTGCTGAACCTGGGCGGGGTCCACGAGGGCGCTGCCCGTGTTGCGGTCAATATCCTCCACAAGCGTAATGGTGCTGGGCAATATGGCCCGCAGCATCGTCAGGGCTTCGCTGACGGGCAGGTGCAGCGGCACCGTGCTCAGTTCTTCCTGTTGCGCGCGGCTGAAAACCAGGATTTGTTTCACCAAATCACGGGCGCGCCGGGTGGCTTTCCGGATCACCTGCACATGTTCTTGAACCGGGTGGTCCGGCGGTATGCTCTCGATGACCATATCGGTCCGTCCCGACACTATCATCAGAATGTTATTGAAATCATGGGCAATCCCGCCCGCCAGCACGCCAATGGCCTCCATTTTTTGGGACTGACGGAGCGCCTGTTCCGCCGCAGCGCGTTCCGCCATCTCATGTTCCAATTGCGCGTGGCTTTCCCGCAGGCGCTCGGTGCGCTCCGCCACCTTTCGCTCCACTTCCTCATAAGAACGCTGCAAGGCCTGTTTCGTGCGGTGTGTGTCCAGAAGCGACAGGAAGAACGATCCGAAAATCATGCAAATACCCGTGACAAACAGCGATTCTTTCAGCGATACGTACAGGGTGCCCTGGATCACCGGCGGTCCGCCCCATAGAGGGTTGTCCAGCAGGATATTCATCCCCTGCCCCGACACCACCAGCACGATGCCGATCACCATGGAGTAGGTTATCAGCGACAGCGCATACACTTTGCGAATGACAAGGATTGTCGCTATGCCAAAAAGCAGCAATGCCGCCAGCGTCAGCGTATCGGACACCGCAAAACTGTACCACCCGCGGTGATGCCCAAACCGCCCGATGAAATGACATGCGGCCGCGGCAATGATGATGGTGATGAAAAGGGGGAGGGTTTCCGGCAGATAAGGTTTCCGGGGCGCCGGGCCTGAGGGGCCCTGCGATGCATCTTCACTCACGGTCATTGTATGTCACTCTTCTCCGGGTCATGACAGATTTGGCGCGCGGCGCACCACCATGGATACATCCCAACTCCATGGATTCCCCTATCGCCCATTACACAACGCCGCCTTCAAGCCAGTGTCCAGTATAGCCTGAAACGCGCACCTGGACAAGGTCCCCGATTTCCAGATGCCCCCCCCTTACGCTGATGCTCCGGCAGCCATCCGTGCGTCCGTTCATGAATCCTTTCTTCCGGGGATGCGCCGCGTCAATCAGCACCTCCTGAACCGAACCCACGAGCTTTGCCTGTTCCTCCGCGTTGATGCGTTCCTGCAGCGCGATTACCCGCGCCAGACGATCTTCTTTCACCGCGCGCGGCACGTCATCCGGCATTTCGGCCGCGGCCGTGCCCGGACGCGGCGAGTATTTGAACGGATAAATCTGGCTGAACCGGACCTGCTCGATGGCAAACAGCGTGCGCGCGAAATCCTCTTCCGTCTCTGTGGGGTAGCCCACAATCAGGTCCGTCGAGATTTCCACGTGCGGCGCCACACTCCGCAAATACGCAATCTTCTCCAGATAGTCCGCCAGCCGGTGGTTCCGCCGCATCAGCTTCAAAATCCGGTCGGAGCCGGCCTGAAACGGCAGATGAAGATACTTGCAGATGTTTTTTCGCGCCGCCATCAAGTCTGAAAGCGGCGCATTCCAGTCCTTCGGATGCGGCGATGTGAACCGGATGCGCGCCAGTCCCTCCACCCGTGAAAGGTCATCCAGCAAATGAAGGAAATGATAGGCCTCCGAGGCTTGATACGAATTCACATTCTGCCCCAACAGCCAGATTTCCTTCGCCCCCTCCCGGACCAGGCTCCGCGCCTCCCGCAGGATATTCTCCGGCTCCCGCGACACTTCCCGCCCCCGCGTATGCGGCACCACGCAGAAACTACAGCAATTATTGCATCCCTTCATAATTGCGATGTAGGCCTTCACCCCCTCCACGTGCCCCCGCTCCACCCACTCCTCGGGGATAAAATTCTGGATTTTCCGCTCCCGTGGAAGCCAGCCCGTCTCACACACCCGCTCCCCCCGCCGCACCGCCGCGATCATTTCGGGCAGGCGGAAATACTGGTCCGGCCCGAACACCATGTCCACGCTCTTTTCCCGCTCCAGAATGTGCCACCCCTCCTGCTGCGCCACACACCCCGCCACCCCGATGATGAGCCCCTCCCGCTTCTTCTTCAGCCCGCGCACCGCCCCTAAAAAACTGTACACTTTATTCTCCGGATTTTGCCGGACGGAACACGTGTTCACCAGGATCACATCCGCCTCGTTCAGGTCCGCGGCCGCCTCATATCCCTCCCCC
>CAYXPO010000226.1:0-2197 GCA_964466925.1 uncultured Nitrospirales bacterium | reverse complement strand
AAGCTGTCATGCTCGTTCATCTGACAGCCAAAGGTCTTGATATAGGCTTTTTTCGGCATGCGTGTGTTTGAACAATCCAGGCGTTGTATACCGTGCACAGGGGATCATGGCATTGATGCAAGTATACCATTGACGCTGTGAATCCGGCAATTCACAGGCGCGCGGGACACGGTGTGTTTCGTGCAAACGCAACTGCACTTTGGAAACAAGTACGTTCCTGATTCTTGGGAACGAGTTACTATGAATCTTCGATTCCCCGGAAACCATGAAAACAGCCTGTTTTCAGGGCGGGAAAAACGGACAGATGGTGCCTTGACATCTTTGTGTTTGCGGGCTATACTTGGGCTATACCTTGGAGAAGAATAAAATGGTAACCAAAATCCAAAAATGGGGCAATAGCCAGGGCTTGCGAATTGCGCGGCAAGTGCTTGACGATGCGCGTATCGCGGTGGGTGACGAAGTGGACATCTCTTTCACCGATGGCGTGATCGTGATCAAGCCCCTGCGGCGCGTGCACGGCCGGCACAACCTCCACGAGTTGGTGAAACGCATTCCCAAGCGCCACCAGGCGGAGGAGGTGAATTGGGGAACCCCTTCCGGCAAGGAGGTTTGGTAAATGGCGGCCTACATTCCCCGGAAAGGGGATTATGTTTCCTTTTCTTTTGATCCGCAATCCGGGCACGAACAAAAGGGATGGCGCCCCGCCCTGGTGATCAGCAACACTGCATTTAACCAACATACGGGCCTTGCCATCGTTTGTCCATTAACCAGGACGGATCGCGGCTTTCCTTTTCATGTTCCCGTGGAGGAAAATTCGCGCATGACCGGATTTGTCATGGTTGAACAAGTCAAGTCCATAGATTTCCGCGCCCGGGGGGCGCGGCGCTTAGGCACAGCCTCCGAAATCGTTGTAGACGAAGTACTGTCGCTCCTCGATGCATGCATCTATTAGCACCGAAACAAACCCTATTCCATCCAGGTGCATTTGGCCGCCGCCGCAAACCGCTGCACGATATCGCTGTTGGAAAACACATCCTTCCCCGTCAAATAGCTGCGCACGGTGCTCCGGAAGGGTTTCCACCAGTGGCCGGGTATGTTGCCAATACCGAGGGCGGCGCCCAATAGCGAGCCCGCCGTGGCCGCCGTGCAATCATTATCCAGCCCCATCGCCACGGTCATGCCAATGGTCCGGGTGAAATCCCGCTTGCCCAAGTGCAGCCCAAACACCGTCAAACACGCATTGTTGTTCGTGTGCACCGGATGCATGCCGTCGAACCGCGCATCCACCGCCGCCCGCGCCTGCCGCCAATCCTTGATTTCCCGGGCCGTGTCCAGAGCCCACCGGACATCCTTCGCCAGACGGCACTCCGCCGGTATCTCCGTCAGCCCGATCTCGATCGCCTCCATCGGGCAGTCCAGCGCGAACGCCGCCGAGATCGCCGCTGCAAAAAACATTGCCCCGTAAATTCCATTGTACCGGTGCGACAAATACGCGTCCCGGTATGCAAATTCCGCCGCCTTTTCCGGCCAGCCGGGGGCTGCATACGCCCACGGATCGCTCCGGATGTCCGCCCCGATCCATTCCTGAAACGGATTATTCCGCGCCCCCGCCTTTAGCGCCGGAACGCCCGTGCGCAGATTCTCCAGCGCAACCTCCTCGGCGGTACACGCGCACGGCAAATACTTCAGCCACGCCGCCGCCACATTCTCCGTGCTGAATTCCGGGCCGAACTCCTCCAGGATCAACAGTCCCAACAACGTGTACGCCAGATCGTCATCCACCGGCACCGCCCGGATGCGCCCCCGTAAGAAATCCCGCGTGCGCGATGTTCCATACCGAAGGTCCTCTGTTTCCGCCTTGGGGTGCCCCGCCCAATAGTCCTCCGGCGGAAACGCCATTTCATACTGTTTTGCCAATGCCTCCATCGCCGCGACAGGCCAGTTTTCCACCGGAACCCCCAGCGTGCAGCCCGCCGCGCGCCCCAGCCACGCCCCCCGCAACCGTTGTGCAAGACCCTGCTGCTTCAACTTTGGCCACATTTTGCGCGGCCCTTCCGGGCGTAATGCCCGAATCCCCTCCAGATCGTTAGGTTCCCGCTCCCGAATTTTCTTCCGCGGGCGCAATTCCATCAGGTCTTCTTTCGCCTGCCGCAACTCCTTGTGCAGCCGGTGCAAAATCCCCGAAATGTCCGCCTGT
>CAYXPO010000225.1:3995-7524 GCA_964466925.1 uncultured Nitrospirales bacterium | reverse complement strand
CCTGATAGATTTCCACATCGTCTCCCGAATTCGCGCGCCCGTCCGCGCCGGTGATGTAATTGGGAGAGCGGAAATCCTCGCCCCAGATGTCGTAACTGTCCAATTCAATGAACGCGGACACCTCGTTGGTGAACGACGCTCTTACATTGACTTTCGTACGCTGCTCCACCGCACTGTACCCGCTTCCGTCCTCGTCCCATGAGAAAATACTCGTGATGGGCGGACGTCCCGGCGCGGCGGGATACCGAAGTCCGGCGGTGGGCCGGTTCGGATCATCCCCCGTCGCGGGCGCGGTGAAATAATTCCCGCGAATGCGAATCACACCGCCCACCTCGACATTTTGCAGTTCCGCGTACGACGTTCCCATCACCGCCAGCAGCGTTGCCAACAACAAAATTCCACTTGCACCACGCATGTCCATCGCTCCTTGTAGTTGCAAAATTTTCTTTCATTTCCATGTTGAAACCGGCCCGGATTCCTTGCGCACATCCTTCCATGTTCCTGCGGAGTTGCAGGTGTTTGCTGGAGAGCAACCACCGTGCCAAGTCATGATTTCATCATAGGAATACCCTTGGCGGAAGCATTCCGGCATGGGGAAAATGAAGTGCGCCGATTACGGCCGGTTCTTGAAAAAAACAAAAAACACCTGAAAAAGTGACCATGTTGGACCTTTCGGCGTGCTCCCAAAAGTCCTTCTGAAAAATAATGTGCGCTACCGCAATGCGCGCGGTCTCGTTTCCCAACGGGCAAGGTTGTTTTTTAGGGACACCCTACAAAATGGTGCTATTGCTATCATGAACAGACCATTCCGTTGGAATGAGGAAAGATTCACTGACGAATCACCCGTGATTTCTTCCGCGCGCACTCGATGAAAGAAACCGTGTTATCCTCCGTGAACCGGATGTGTGCCGTGATCAGCAACAAAGACAGCATTGCCCGGAAGTGTCCCGGATATGCCTGGCGGACGCAGAAGGGGGAAGGGAATAGTAAACCAAGGCGGGTTGGCCGAATAGGCGCGCCAGCAGGTTGCGCACTGCGGGGCGTTGAAGATTCGCATCATCGGCCTTGTCAAGAAATGGTTGAAATCGGGGTGAAGGTAGGGAGGGCGGAGTAAACAGGCTCATGGGTCTTCTCTCCTTTTTAATGTGCATCGGTTCATCACGCAAATCTTACACTTTTCGGGAATCGTCACTTGGCGGTTTCGTATTCGACATCGCGTGTTCATGGGTCATTTCTCCCTGGGTTGAATTAAAGTTCTGTAAACAACGGGGTGCTCAGATAGCGTTCGCCCGTATCCGGCAATACCACCACGATGAGCTTGCCTTCGTTTTCTGGCCGCTTCGCCACCTGGAACGCCGCCCACGCCGCCGCCCCCGAGGATATCCCCACGAGCAGTCCGTCCGTCCGGGCCAACGTGCGACCGGTTTCCATCGCGTCTTCGTTCGCCACCTGGATGATTTCATCAATCACTTTGGTGTTCAACACCTCCGGAACGAAGCCCGCGCCGATGCCCTGAATTTTGTGTGGGCCGGGCTTGCCGCCCGACAATACCGGCGATGCCGCGGGTTCCACGGCCACCACCTTGAAACCCGGCTTGTGCGCTTTGAGGGCCTCGCCCACGCCCGTGACGGTGCCGCCCGTGCCCACGCCGCCCACCAGAATGTCCACGCGCCCCTCCGTGTCGTTCCAAATTTCCTCGGCGGTGGTCTTTCGGTGAATCGCCGGGTTCGCGGGATTCTTGAACTGCTGCGGCACAAATGAATTTGGCGTTTCGGCCGCCAGCGCTTCCGCCTTGCGTATGGCCCCCGGCATGCCCTCCGACCCCGGTGTCAACACCAATTCCGCGCCATACGCCTTCAGCAGATTACGCCGTTCCACGCTCATCGTCTCCGGCATGGTGAGAATAAGCCGGTAGCCTCGTGCCGCCGCCACAAATGCCAGCGCAATACCTGTATTGCCGCTGGTCGGCTCGATTATCACGGAATCTTTCGTAAGCAGGCCGCGTTCCTCCGCATCTTTGATCATGGCGTAGCCAATACGATCCTTGATGCTTCCGCCCGGATTGAACGATTCGAGTTTCGCCGCCACGGACGCCACTGCGCCCCACGGATGCCCATTCAACTGCACAAGCGGCGTGTGCCCAATCAACTCGGTAATACTTTGCGCTATACGTGCCATCGCATTCTCCTTTCGCCGGATCAAACAGTAACCGATAAATCTGAGTGGTTTACTCTTGTATTTCAAATTATACCTGTCCCGATGCCATTTGTCAAGCATAAAATTTGTATTCCGATAAATATAGTTTTATTTTGACTTTCAATACGGTACTGGTGTAGACTTAAAACAATTGCAGAAAGCTGACCTATATAGTCGGTATTGAGATGGATAAAGAGAAACCAGGAGGAATGCCGCATGCACTACGAAACATTGGCCGTACACGCAGGACAAGAACCCGACCCTGCGTATGGGGCGGTCATGGCTCCGATTTATCAAGTCGCAACCTTTGCCTTCCGCAGTGTGGGCCAGCCTGGACCTTTTGATTATTCGCGATCGGGCAATCCCACGCGCAAAGCGCTGGAAACCAGCCTTGCAGCCCTGGAAAATGGCAAGCATGGATTTGCCTTGGCCACGGGCATGGCGGCGGAAACCACGGTGCTGGGGCTTTTGCAGGCGGGGGATCATATCCTCGTGCATAATGATCTTTACGGTGGTACGTACCGTCTTCTGGTCAATGTCACGGCCAAACAGGGTGTGGCGGTTGAATTCATTAACCTGCGCGACCTGGAGGCATTGCGCGCGGCGATCCGCCCTTCCACACGGATGATTTGGACGGAAACGCCCACGAATCCATTGATGAATCTGCAAGACCTGGAAGCCATCGCGTCCATTGCGCGTGAACGCGGCATCCTGACCGTGTGCGACAACACCTTTTCATCGCCTTATTTTCAGAAACCCCTGAATTTGGGGATTGACATTTCGCTGCACTCCACCACGAAATACATCAATGGCCATTCCGACGTGGTGGGCGGCGCATTGATTATGAATGACGATGAAACAGCCACGAAAATCAAGTTTCTGCAAAATGCCCTGGGTACCCCCCAGGCCCCCTTTGATTGCTTTCTTGTCCTGCGCGGCATTAAAACGCTGCCGCTGCGCATGGAAGCGCATAACCGGAACGCCCTCGCGGTGGCGCACCTGCTCGAAGCGCATCCGGCGGTGGAACAGGTGCTGCACCCGGGACTGGAAAGCCATCCTCAGCACGCCCTCGCCCTGCGCCAAATGACCGGGTTCGGCGGCACCTTCTCATTCCGCGTGAAGGGCGGCACGGAGGCCGCGCTGCGGGTATTGTCGCGCGTACGGCTGTTCACACTGGCCGAATCGCTGGGCGGGGTGGAATCGCTCATTGAACATCCCGCGAGCATGACGCATGCCTCCATGCCGGAAAACGTCCGTGAGGAAGCCGGCATAACGGGAAATCTTATCCGGATATCCGTTGGAATAGAACACGTGGACGATTTGTTGGCTGATT
>CAYXPO010000225.1:0-3985 GCA_964466925.1 uncultured Nitrospirales bacterium | reverse complement strand
TAGCGTTGGGATAGGTGTTCATGGCGCACCTTAAGATTACCGGATTCATACGGAGAACCCTTGGAATGTTTTTCACACGGCGATGTAGACACTGAAATCCCGTGTCCCCCAATCATGAAAAAAGTGAAACAGTATTTTATGCGAATAAAGGAACAACGATCATGAGTTCAAATTATGGATTAGGAACATTAGCCTTGCATGCGGGGCAGCAACCCGATCCCGCCACCGGGGCGCGGGCCGTGCCCATTTATCAGACTTCGTCGTATGTATTTAAGGATAATGAACATGCCGCGCGTCTCTTCGGCCTCCAGGAATTTGGCAACATCTACACGCGCATCATGAATCCCACCACGGATGTTTTAGAGAAACGCGTGGCGGCGCTCGAAGGCGGCGTGGGCGCGCTCGGCGTGGCGTCCGGCTCCGCCGCCATCACCCTGGCGGTCCTGAACATCACCAAGGCAGGACAGAATTTCGTGTCGGCCAAAACCCTGTATGGCGGTACGTACAACCTCTTTGCACACACCCTGAAAAACTTCGGCATCGAAGCGCGGTTCGCCGACTCCCGTGATCCCGCCAGTTTTGCGAAGCAGATGGATGAGAACACCCGTTTCCTGTACCTCGAAAGCATCGGCAATCCGGCCACCGATGTGCCGGACTTCGAGGCCATCGCAAAAGTTGCCCACGACCACGGAATTCCCTTGATCGTGGACAACACGGTAACGTCACCGCTCCTGTTCCGCCCCTTTGACGTGGGCGCGGACATCGTGGTGCATTCCGCCACAAAAGTCATCGGCGGGCACGGCACCTCGATTGGCGGGGTTATTGTGGACAGCGGAAAATTCGATTGGAGCAATGGCAAGTTCCCGGAGATTGACGGTCCCAATGAAAGTTATCACGGGGCCAACCTGTATGAAGCCATGAAACCCATTGGCAACATTGCCTATATCCTGAAAGCGCGCGTAACCCTGCTGCGGGACATTGGTCCGGCGCTTTCCCCGTTCAACGCATTTCTGCTGTTGCAAGGACTCGAAACCCTGCATTTGCGCGTGCCGCGTCACAGTGAAAACGCCCTGGGCGTGGCGCAATTCCTGGAACAGCATCCCAAAGTGGCGTGGGTGAATTATCCCGGATTGAAGAGTCATCCGGACTATGCCCGCGCGCGGAAGTATTTGCCCAAGGGCCAAGGCGCCATTCTCGGCTTTGGCATCAAGGGGGGGTATGATGCGGCAGTCAAGTTCATCAACAACATAAAACTGGCCTCGCACCTTGCCAATGTGTTGGATGCGAAAACCCTCGTGATCCAACCGGCGGCGACAACACATCAACAACTGAGCCCGGAAGAACAGGTGGCCGCGGGCGTCACCCCGGATTTCATCCGGGTTTCGGTGGGTCTTGAAGACCTTCAGGATATTATTGACGACTTTGATCAAGCCTTGGCATCCGCCACGAAATAGCGCCGTGATCAGGACCGGCGTGACATGCTTCACGCCGGTCCTTTCCACATAAGCGCGGGGCGGCGCCCGGGGAATAGTGATAGCCCCAAGAGTGTTTTATCAAAGGAAGCGGTGGAGGCTGAGACCAGCCCATACCATTCCCCCCGCGGAGGATGGGAACATGACACCGTGGCAAAGATGTTTACTCCACAAGGAGCATAGGAAAATGAAAACATGGGTTCGCCGGTGAAACAGTTGGTGGACGCGGACTATGCCGGGTCTCGCGTGGAACGCAGCAACCGCCAAGTGGCGGATATGGCGAACCAAGAGTACAAATTTGGCTGGACCACCGACATCGAGTCCGAGACTCTGCCCAAAGGCTTGAGCGAAGACGTCGTACGGTTTATCTCACAAAAAAAACAAGAGCCGTCGTGGATGTGTGAATGGCGGCTGAACGCCTACCGGCATTGGCGCGAATCCAGCGAACCCGCCTGGGCCAACATAAAATATGACACCCCGGACTTTCAGGACATCCGCTATTATTCCGCGCCCAAACAAACACCCCGGCTAAAAGACCTGAAGGAAGTCGATCCCAAACTGCTCGAAACTTTCGACAAGCTGGGAATCCCGCTGAACGAGCAAAAACGCATCACCGGCGTGGCAGTGGACGCGGTGTTCGACAGCGTTTCGGTGGCCACAACCCACCGGGAGATTCTGGCGCGCAAAGGCATTGTCTTCTGCCCGATTTCCGAAGCCATCCGGGAATACCCCGAACTGGTGCGGAACTACCTGGGGTCCGTGGTGCCGCAAAATGACAATTTCTACGCCGCCTTGAACAGCGCGGTCTTCAGTGATGGGTCGTTCGTGTACATTCCCAAGGGGGTGCGGTGCCCGATGGACCTGAGCACCTATTTTCGGATTAACGCCGCCGAAACCGGCCAGTTCGAGCGCACGCTCATCATCGCCGACGAAGGCGCGGAGGTGAGTTATCTGGAAGGCTGTACCGCGCCGCGCCGCGATGAAAACCAACTCCACGCGGCCGTGGTGGAACTGATCGCGCACAAGGACGCCGTCATCCGCTATTCCACCGTCCAAAACTGGTATGCGGGCGACGCGGACGGCAAAGGCGGGATTTACAACTTTGTGACGAAGCGCGGCAAATGCCTGGGGGATAATTCACGCATTTCATGGACCCAGGTGGAAACCGGTTCCGCCATCACCTGGAAATATCCAAGCTGCCTGTTGATGGGCGACAACGCGGTGGGCGAGTTCTATTCCGTCGCCCTCACGCGGAACCGCCAGCAGGCGGATACAGGCACGAAAATGCTGCATTTGGGAAAGAACACCCGCAGCACGATCATTTCAAAAACAATTTCCGCCGGAAAGAGCAACAACAGCTACCGCGGCCTCGTGCGCATCATGCCCAAGGCCGAAAACGCGCGCAATTACACGCAATGCGACTCGCTCCTGATGGGCAATCAGTGCGGGGCGCACACGTTCCCCTACATTGATGTGCGCAACAAAACCGCCTCGGTCGAGCATGAGGCGTCCACCTCAAAAATCAGCGAGGATCAATTGTTTTACTGTCAGTCACGGGGCATCGGCCCGGAAAACGCCATTTCCATGGTGGTCAACGGATTCTGCAAGGAAGTGTTCGATCATCTGCCCATGGAATTCGCGGTGGAAGCCACCAAACTGCTGAACATCAGTCTCGAAGGGAGTGTTGGATAAATGCTGGACATCCATAATCTCAAAGCATCCGTCAACGGCAACCTGATTTTGAAAGGGATTGACCTCCAGGTGAATGACGGCGAAGTGCACGCCATCATGGGCCCGAACGGCTCCGGCAAGAGCACGCTCGCCCAGGTGCTGGCGGGCCACGAGGCCTATGCCGTGGATGCGGAAAGCCGGGTAACCTTTCTCAACCAAGACCTGCTGGAACTCCCGGCGGAAGAACGGGCGCGGCTCGGCCTCTTCCTGGCCTTTCAATATCCGGTGGAGATTCCCGGCGTATCGAACGCGCATTTCCTCCGCGCGGCCATGAACGAGATCCGCGTCAGCCGCGGTCTCGAGGAACTGGACGCAATGGATTTCGAGGACCTTCTTAAGGAAAAGATGGAACTGATGAATGTTCCCGCCAACTTCGCGGAACGTTTTGTGAATCTCGGGTTCTCCGGCGGCGAAAAAAAGCGCAATGAAATTCTGCAACTCGCGGTGATGGAACCCCGCTTGGCCATATTGGATGAAAGCGATTCCGGACTGGATATAGACGCGCTGCGCATTGTTTCGGAAGGCATCAACCTCCTGCGCACGCCGCAGCGGGCCTTCATTCTGGTCACGCATTACCAGCGGCTGCTGAACTATGTCGTGCCCGATTTCGTGCATGTGCTCTACAAAGGCCGCATCATCCGTTCCGGCGGAAAGGAACTCGCCCTTGAACTGGAAGAGCGCGGCTACGACTGGCTCAAAGACGAAGCCATGGCCGCTGCGTAAAGGATGACCATCGTGAGTACCGCGGTTGACATACTGGACCCCAAAAAGGCGCACTACGC
>CAYXPO010000224.1:0-7528 GCA_964466925.1 uncultured Nitrospirales bacterium | reverse complement strand
AGGAGGATGGTGAGGGCGCGGGTGACGGTGGAAAGGGTTTCGAGGATTTCGGCCTGGTTGCCGATGTTGAAGTCGTTGTCATCCTCGGGCTGGAGCCGGTGGCGGCGGCGGAGCAATTGGGTGATGTCCTCCTGGATTTTGGTGAGGTCCGAACCGGACACGCCCTGCACATCAACTTCGTTGAAGTGATCGGTGCCGAGCACCTGCTGCATGGCGGTGGTGTAGGGGATGATGACCTGGTCGTCGGGATCGAACCAGCCTTGATCGCCCTTGGGTTTGGTGACGCCGATAACCTTGAAGTTGATCCCTTTGACTTTGATGGTGGCGCCGAGGGGTTCGTCCTGAACCATCAAATTTTTAACGGTGGTGGGGCCAATGATGGCGACGCGGGCCATGCCTTCGGCCTCGTTGTCGGTGAAGAGGCGCCCGCGGTCCAGTTCATAATTACGGGCGCGAAAGTAGGTGCTCACCGTGCCCAGAACATTCACGGAGCTGTTGTTTTCGTAATATTTCACCTGGCAGCGGCCCTGGACCACCGGGGCCACCGCCAACACATTGGGGACTTCGTTCAAGATGGCTTCGGCGTCCTCTTTCTTGAGATTCCGGCGGGCCTCGGTGCGCACGCCGCCCATGCCGCGCATTCCGGGGCGGATCATGAGGAGGTCGGTGCCCATGGATTTGAGGCGGCCGACCACTTCATTTTTGGTGCCCGCGCCGATGGCCAGCATGGCAATCACGGCGCCAACCCCGATGATGACGCCAAGGACGGCGAGGAACGAGCGGAGTTTGTTCGCCCAGAGGCTCTTGAGCGCGACTTTCAAAACGATCAGGAAGTACATGGCGGCCCGCCCAGGGTTGATTCGACAATGCGTCCGTCGTGAATGCGGATGATGCGCCGGCAATGTTGTGCGATGTCCGGTTCGTGCGTGACAAGAATGATGGTGCGCCCCTGTTTGTTCAGGGCGTGAAACAATTCGATGATTTCCTCCCCGGTTTTGCTGTCGAGATTGCCGGTGGGTTCGTCGGCCAGCACAATGGCGGGACGGGTGACAATCGCGCGGGCGATGGCGACGCGCTGGCGTTGTCCGCCGGAGAGCTGGTTGGGTTCGTGGTGCATGCGGCCTTCCAGGCCCACAATGTGCAGCGCCTCGGCGGCCTTGTCCATGGCGTTGCGCATGCCGGCGTAGAGCAGGGGCAATTCCACATTCTCAATGGCGGTCATGCGCGGAAGAAGATTGAAAGTCTGAAAGACGAAGCCGATGTGCCGGTTGCGTATTTCCGCCAAACGGTCCCGGCCCAGCCCGGCGGTATTTTCCCCGGCAAGGACATAGGTTCCGGAATCGGGCTGATCCAGGCAGCCCAGGATGTGCATCAGGGTGGACTTGCCGCTGCCGGAAGGGCCGGTGATCGCCACCATTTCGCCTTCGTCAATATCGAAACTCACGCCGTCCAGGGCGTGCACCGTGCTCCCGCCCAGTTCGTAGGTTTTCCTGACGTCCCGCGCTTCGATGATCATCAGCGGCGGCCCCGCATGGGCGGTCCCGGCATCAGCAAACCGCCTTGGGGCCGGACGGTTTTGCTGGAATTCCGCCACTGGCTTTCTTCTTCGCCGTTCTGGAACACGACCGTGTCATTTTCCTGTAGGCCGGATTTAATTTCCATGTCGGCCCCGCTGTTGATGCCGGTCTCCACCGGGACATCTTCCTGAATCGAGCCATCCGGCTTCTTAATTTTCACAAAAGTCTTGCCCCGGTCCTTTCGATACACCGCGCGCAGCGGCACAATGAGGGCGTTTTCATTTTCCGCCACGAGGATTTCCACGTTGGCGGTCATTTCCGGTTTCAGCAGGGATTTGTTTTCGCTGAGCACTTCCACGCGGACTTCAAAGGTCACCACGTTGGAGGCATTCACGCCTTTTGCCGCAATACGGACCACTTTTCCGAAAAACCGGTCCCCGCGGTACGCATCCGCGGTAATGTCCACCTTTTGATCCAGCGCGACATGGCCAATGTCGCTCTCGTCCACGGAGGCCAGCACAAAAATCCGGGACAGATCCGATACGGTCATGATGGTGGTGCCGCCGCCGACATTATTGATGCCCGAAGCAATAATCTGGCCGGTTTGCACGTTGCGCGCGGACACCACCCCGTCCATGGGCGCCATCACCTTGGTTTCACTGAGCCGTTGGTTGGCCAGCGACAAGGCGATGTTGTCGGTGTCCACGTTGGCTTGCACAAGGGCGATTTCCTGCCGGCGGACTTCCAGTTGAAGTTCCAGCGATTTGATGGACTCGGCCTGGGCCTCGGCGGTTTGCAGGTTTTGATTGGCTTCAACGGCCGTGGTGTCCGCCGTCTCCGCCAGTTCGACGGTGGACTGTTTCCGCGCCAGCAATTCCTGCTCGCGCTTGGCCTTGGAACGGGCGTCCTTCAGCCTGGCTTCCGCGGAGTTCAGGCTGGCGGCCACGCGCTTCTTTTCCGCCACCAGGTCCTGTTCCGCCACCGCGAGATTGGCTTTTGCCTGGGCCAGTTTTGCCTTGCTGGCGGCCAGGGCGGCTTCGGCCTGCTGCACGGCCCGCAACTGATCCACGGGATCGATCTCCATCAGGAGATCACCCTTCTTGACGGGATCACTTACGTCAAAGGGGAGCTTGACCACCAAGCCGCTGGCCTTGCATTTGATTTCGACATCGAGGTTGGACACCACCCGCCCGGTGCATTGGACGGTCTGGCGCAAGGGCCCCCGGGTTACCGTGGCGGATTTTAATTCGTTCGCGGTTTCATTTGCGGCGGCGCTTTTTGTTTTCCAGTAATACGCGCCCCCTCCCCCCAAAACCAAGACCAGAACAACGGCACACGACAGCACTGCTTTTTTCATTGGCCTTCCCCATGTCCATGATGTTCACCAGGACCGCCATGGTTTTGATGTCCCAGCTTCGGGCGATGGCGTTCGCGCATTTCCTGAACGCGCTTGTTCCATTTTTCCCTTTGATCGGGATGGAGGTATTGCTCCACTTCCACCCGCACGGCTTCCATTTCCTTTTCGACCTCGGGGTCCACTTTCCGCCGAATGGCCTCAAACTGGTCCTGATGACGCGAGAACACCTCCTTCACGGCCGCCGCTTGTTTGTCGTCGAGCTTGAGTTCGCGGCGCAGCCGCTCCACAATCCGCTCCGGGGAGCGTTCCGGGGGCCGCCCATCGTCCTGAAAACGGGAAGAGAGGCAGGTGAAGGTGATCACGCCGCCCAGCACCATGCCGCAGAGCAGCAGAATCGCGCTCAGCAGGCATGGATAAAGCCAGCGCTTTTTCCCGGTGGTCACCGGCAAGTGTGTTTCGGGGCTGTCAGGTTCCATAACCGTTTCCTTATGCCGTTACATTAATGACGCCACTTGAAAAAAAGCGCCGAGGGGATCGGAAGCGGGCAATTGCGCCCATGCGATTTCCACCCCAAGGCTCACGGCGGCGGCCGTGGCCGCCAGCGCGGTGAACACGGCCAAGGGGAGGCTCAGGGTGTTGTCCGGTTCCTCCTGCAGGCGCAGGATGACCTTCCGGGCCACGCGGCCGCGGGGCGCTTCTTCTTCCCGGGCGCGCAACGCCAATGCCTTTACGTGTTCCAATGGGTCATGCATGATGTGACCTCCCGTAGCCTGCTTCCGTAAGCAGGGTCCGCAATTTTTTGCAGGCGCGGTGGATGCGCACCCGCACCAGCGTTAGATTCCATCCGGTATGCTCCGCAATGGCCCGTGTGTCGAAATCCTCGAAATAATACATCGTCAACACGAGCCGGTCCTTCGGGGGCAAGCGCTCAAGCAGGGCATACAGGGCTTCTCCGGCCTCCGAAGGGGTGACTTCCTGGGGGGCGGGAAGCACCATGCCGGGATTCCGTTCGAGCAATTCATGCCGTTTTAGGGCGCGTTTTTGAAGTTTCCAGTGGCGGTAGCCCACACGGGTGGCAATGCGGCGCACCCAATAGAGGAACGGGGCCTCCCCGCGAAACTTCCGGAGATTCAAATAGACCTCCACAAACACGTCCTGCACCAACTCGTCCAGCACGGTCCGGTCCCGGGTGAAACGCCACATTTGCGGGAAAATCTGCGGTTCATAGCGTTCCACCAGCCGGGCATAGGCATTGTCATCGCCCGCCAGGCTGTCCCGTATGTCTCGCTGGTCTTCCTCGGTTACCGCAGCCATTTCACGTTTCTCCGGAAAAACCAGTGTATCAACAAGCGCCAGTATATTTCCCATATTCCGGGTGCTTTGCAGTCCGTTTTCCTGTTTGGGTGCCGGGACACCCCATGATGTCCATCATCCATTCGCTCAAATAGGTGGACGCCCGCCCCTCCCGCGTTACAGCGGTTCCCCCTATCAACGCCGGGCCGGGTGAATGAAAGGCCGGTTGTAACGTTGGCTGTTTAACGGTCCACCTATTTCCTGACATGAAAAGGATAAAATAGGTTCCTTATAGTTCTGCCGGAAAATCGTCAACAACTGCGCCCGGGGCTAACACACCCGGGCCGGAGTGAATAGGCAAACGATGCGTAAGAGGCTATATGGCTTTGTGTTATGCAGTCTGATATTGACGGCCTGCATGACGCCCCGCCCCCAATGGACCCCGAAAACCGTGGCGCCGCCCGCCACGCTCCCCGCGCCCATTGAACCGCCCCCGCCGCTGGCCCAGCGCGCCCCGGCCCTTGATACGGCCACCGCCGCCGCGCCCGATCAAACCCTGCCGCTATCCCGGGACACGGCCCTGCTTACCGCCTTTACGCTTAACCGGACGTTGGAAGTGGCGCGTTTCGGTCCGAAAATCGGCCAGACCTATGTGCCGGAGGCGAAAGCGGCCTTTGATCCCACGCTTTCCGGGGCCATCTCTTATGGGCGCTCGGCGCGCCCCCAAACCAATGACACCTCCACCCTCAGTTCATTTTCCAGTTCTTCGAGCACCAGTTCCTCAAGCGGCACGGCATCCGTCACCACCACCACCATCCTCAATAACCTGAAGGCCTTGAAGCAGGCGGTCACGGCATTGCAAACCCCGAAAACCACCGTGGTAAAGACGGACAACACCCAAGGCTCGTTGACCTTGAGTGAATTGCTGCCCACCGGCACGCTGCTTTCCCTGAGCGGAACCGCCTCCACCACGGATACCACGCTTACGGATAAGAATCACCAGGGGGCTTGGACCGTGAGCATGACGCAGCCGCTCTTGAACGGCGCGGGGCTTTCCGCGAATCTGGTGGCGGTGCGGCAGGCCCGCAATCAGGAAGCGAAGAGCGAATATGTGTTCCGCCAGCGCGTGTTGGATATTGTCCGGCAGGTGGAATTGAAGTATTGGGACTTGGTGCTGGCGCGGGAAGTGGTCAAGATTCAGCAATTCGCCGTGGAACTGGCCCAGGAACAACTCCAGCGCAATCAGGACCTGCTGGACGTGGGCCGCGCCATTGAAGCGGACGTGCTGGCGGCCGATGCGGAAAAGGCCTCGCGCGAAGCGGACCTGACGGATGCCCGGGCGGCGGTGTACTCCCAAAATATCGCGTTGGTCAAGCTGATGAATCCGGCGATGGAAGCGCCGTGGCGCGTGGCCTTCCAGCCCGATGATCCGCCGGAGGCGCGTCCTGAAAATGTGGACCCGGACGAATGCGAGCGCCTCGCCAAACAATACCGCCCGGAACTGGCGCAGGCCCGCCTGGAACTGGCCACCCTGGAATTGGACGTGGCCAGGGCGAGGAATGAAGCGTTGCCGCGGTTGGATGTCGTGGCGTCGTACGGACGCATCAGCGAAGGGGGAACCTCCGGGGATATCACGCGGCATCTGGATGATGACAGTTATGAAAATTACCGCATCGGCGTGGAATTTCAAACGCCCATTTTATACCGCGCGGAACGGGCGCGCTTGAAACGAGCCAAGCTGTATCAAGGCCAGGGGGCGCGCTCGGTGGCGGAAGTGGAGCAGGCGCTGGCGGCGGAAGCGCGGCAAGCCGCCATCGAAGTGGACAAACAGTGGCGGCGGATTCAATCCACGCAAAAGGCGCTGGTCAGCCGGACGGAACAGCTCCGGGTGGAGAAAGGGCGGAATGAATCCGGACGGACCACCAATTTGGACTATCTGCGGGTGCAACGGGACCTCATCCAGGCGCAAGTGGACGAAGTCACCGCCCGGATCAAGTACATTCAGGCGCTGACCACCCTGTATGCCGCCGAGGGCACCCTGCTCGACCGGCGCGGGATATCCTTGGACAACACCGTATCGTAACCGGCCCGAATATCCCCTATACGCATAATCTTCCTGGCGAGCGCGGCGCAATGTTCCCCTGCATTCATCAAGGAAAGCCCGTGTTCGGGGATAGTCCTGTTTTGATCTTAATATGTGCTGTGGATGGGCGCTTTTGATTGTGCTGTAATCGAATGGGTTTGACGCAACATGAAATAGGGCATATAGTCCTAGCATGATGGATGAGATGCATGAGGACAGATTCTTTGTAACAACCCGAAAACCGGACGGGAGATCGCCATGAAGATTATGTTGATGACGGATATGGAAGGGGTTGCCGGGGTTAAGAACATCAAGGATTGGTGCGAACAGGCCTCGCGGAATTATCTCCTGGGCTGCGAACTGCTGACCGAGGAAGTGAACGCGGCCGTGGACGGATTCTTCGCGGGCGGCGCAACCTATGTGCAGGTGGCGGACGGCCATGGCGCGGGCGGCATCCTGGTGGAAAAACTGGACCCCCGGGTCGAGTATGCCAGGGGCTGGTACCCTTCGTGGCCCTTCGGGCTCGATGAGACCTATGCCGGCGTCGCGTGGGTGGGGCAGCACGCCAAGGCGTCCTCGGAATACGCGCACCTTTGCCACACCCAGAGCTTCCAGTACATTGATTTGTTCATCAACGGCGTCTCCATCGGCGAACTCGGCCAGTATGCGATGTGCGCCTCCGAGTTGAAGGTGCCCGCCTTCTTTGCGTCCGGCGACCTCGCCATGACCAAGGAAGCGGAAATGCTCGTGCCGGGGATTGTGACCTGCGCGGTGAAGCGCGGGGTCATGCCGGGTTCCGGCGGGGAATGCACCAAAGACGAGTACGAGAAACGGAACGAGGGAGCGGTCCATACCCCGCCCGTGCGCGCGCGGCAAATGATTCGCGAGGCCGCCGAACGCGCCCTCCGCAACCTGAAAAGCAATCCTCCCGCCCTCATCCCCCTGAAGGCGCCCTTCGAGCGCGTTGCCCTGTTCCGCCCCGATGAGGCGGGAAAACCCCGCACTGTTTCCCGCGAGCGCCACGACACCTCCGTCATTCAAGCCCTCGCCATGCCCTTTCACCCAGAACCCGCCCCGTGAACCATCCCGCCACTCCCCTGTTCCCGTGGAATTGATTATAGGGGCTAATAATTCTGTCTCTGCTCTTTTCCAATCTGCCTGGGCGGCTCGTAACACCTTGTGCTGCAATACGTTGCGCGTATGTCATGTTTTTCGGATTCGGTTGTATTTTGAATGGCGGGTGAAACACCCGTGAGGGCGTGGAGGGACGGAAGCGCG
>CAYXPO010000223.1:0-7531 GCA_964466925.1 uncultured Nitrospirales bacterium | reverse complement strand
TTCCAAGCGCTGATACAGCGAGACCAGCTTGTCCATCATGCCTTTGGGCAGCGGCTTGCCCGGCAGGCTCTGCGTGTTGGCTTTGCTGGCCGAATCGAGTGCTTCATAAATCTTAGTCATGGGTTGCTCCTATCCGAAACGGGGTTGCTGGATTCCGGCGCCGGAATACCCGCGCCTTCCACGTTCATGAGTAAGTCCGCCTTCACTGGGAAAACGAGGGTATCCCCCTCGACAATCTTGTTGGGGTCCGAAATTTGCGGATTCAGCCGTTGCACTTCCTGAATCAGTGCATCGCTGCTCCGCCCGTAGACTTGCGCTACCAGCTTGCTGAGGCTGTCGCCTTTCACCACCACCCGGCGGGTGCTTCCAACAGGCGCGGGCGCCACCGCGCCAACCAAAACCAGTGATTGGGTTTCCACCACCGGTTTGGGCCGGGGGGGTTCTTTTGTGTGGGGGGCGGGGGAGGCCTCTGCCTTGGAGGGGGACGCCGGCACGGGTGAAGATTCCTTCAAGCTTTGGGGTGTTTCATCATTAGCTTTCGCCATCACCAACGGTGTCTCCACCACCGGCTTGGACGTCTCCACCACCGGCCTGGGTGTCTCCACCACTGGCTTGGGCGTCTCCACCACCGGCTTGGGCGTCTCCGCCACCGGCTTGGGGATTTCGGCGATTGGCTTGGGCGTTTCTACTTGTAAGGGTTTCTTCTCTTCGGCTGTTTTGATGGGTTCAGGGACGGTTTCATGATTTATGCTGGAAGGGGCCGCGATTTCCACCGGTTGAGTAACCGCCTGCGGGACCGGTTCAACCGCGTTCGCCGCCACGGTTTCTTCCGGCTTTGAAAGGGGTTTAGCTTCCGCCGTCCTTTCGGCGGCTGGCGGGGTTTCCTTGGGCGCCGGTGCGGCGGATTCTTCTGTTTTTCCGGACTCGGCGGAGGCACTGGTGACTTGTTTCATTTTGGCCAGTGCGATTTTTACGGGATCAGAGGAACCAGGGGCGGCCGGGGGTGATTTCGGCTCCGCGGCGGGTGCGGAAGACTCGGGAGCAGGCGGGGATGCATGGGCGATATTCGCCGTGGCGTCGGATTCCACGCGCCATGCCGCACCATTCTTCGTTAACAAGTATCCCCCCGCAATCACAACGGCGAACACTGCGGCGGCCAGGGCGCCCCGCCAAGCCCAATGCGGCATGGGGCGCCGGCTGGGCCTCATTTCTTTCAACACTTCTTTAACAATCTTGGGATCAATGGTTTCGGCCTGATGGCCGTACCCGTTGGCCAGGGCGTTGTCGCACACAATATTCAGTATGCGGGGGTTCCCCTGTGCCCGTTGGATGATCAGTTTCATCGCGGCGCGGGAAAACACTTCCGAACGATTGCACCCGGCCAGGCAGAGCCGGTGCTGGATATAATCCTCACTTTCGCGGTCCGTAAGCGGCTTGACCTGCGCCCGCACCGCGATGCGCTGGTTCAATTGACGCATCGAATACGCACTGAGCTTGTCATCGAGTTCGGGCTGCCCCACCAGGACGATTTGAATCAGTTTGTCTTCCGTGGTCTCGAGATTGGAGAGCATGCGGAGCTTCTCCAGGGTCTCGACGGGCATGTTCTGGGCTTCATCCACGAACAGGGTGACGTTCCGTCCCTGCTTGTATTCATGGATCAACGTCCAGTTCAGGCGTTCCAGCATGGCCGGAACGGATAGTTTTTGCTTGGGTTCGTTGCCCAATTCCTTCAGAATCAGGATCAGCAGGTCCTCGAAGGTCAAATCGGGATCGAAAATATAGATGGGCCGGATGGCGCTTTTCTCCGTGTTCTTGAGATAGGTCCGGAGAATCGTGGTTTTTCCCGTACCCACTTCTCCGGTGAGCGCCACGAAGCCCTTGCGCTGTTCGACGCCATACATCAAGGCGCCAAACGCCTCTTTGTGGCTCGGACTCAGAAAGAGAAAACCAGGATCAGGGGTTATGTGAAAAGGCTCTTTCGCAAGTCCGTAAAAGCCTAGGTACATGCCCTGTATTCCTTCTCGGACACAGAAGCCAGCACGGGCACGCCCAGCCGCTTCTCGACGGCCTCGGTCGTGTTGAGCGTATCATCCAGATACTCGCGGACAAAGGCGAAGAAGATGCCGCCGAACAGGCCCAGCAGGATGCCCAGGCCCACATTGCGCAGTTTCTTGGGGCGCACCGGCGCGAGGGGCTTGGAGGCGGGCTGCACCACGCTCACATTGGAGAATTTCTCAATGTCCATGGCCGCGTTAATTTGCGCCCGCTGCAATTGCTCCCGGTACTTTTTATATTCGTCTTCGGCCAGGTCGCGCGCGCGGACCAGTTTCTTGTATTCGATTTCGCGGCTCGCGATCTGCGCCAAATCCGCCTTGTGCTTCTCCACTTCCGCGGCCAGCTTGGCCTGACGCGCCTTGCGCGCCTCCAACTGGGCTTTTTCGTTCTTCCAGGTGTGTTCCCAGGCTTCCCGGTTGGCATTGAGGCCGGTGGTGATTTCCGTGCGCACATCCGGCTCTTTTCCGAGCGCGTCCTGAACCAGCTTAATCTGTTCGCGCAATTCCATCAGCGGGCGGTGGGTGTCGGGATACCGCGCGGACATTTCGGCTTCTTTCTCGCGCAAATCCGCCAGCCGCTCCTTCAATTTGTCCGCGATATAATTCGGCATGCCCACGGTTTGACTCAGTTCCTGGGTCCGGTTGGCGCTTTTCACAATCGCTTCGAGGGTCTTCACCTGGGCTTCCACGCCGTCGGTGTCGGCGGTGCAATCGCTCAACTCGCCCGACAACTTCATGATGCCCGCCAGCAGGTTTTCCTTTTGCGCCTCGATGGAGGAGATGCCGTATTGGTTGCGGTAGGCGTCCAATTCCGCTTCCCGTTGCGTCAACTCCGCTTCGAGTTTCTTCACCTGTTCTTCAAAGAACTGCGGCGACACCTGGGGGGTGTAGACTTCAACATGCTTTTCCAGGTAGAACTGCATCAGCTTGTCCAATATCACCTGGGCCAGCGGACCGCCCTTGGATTCGTAGCTGATGCTTACAATGTTGGTTTGTTTCTCATAGGTTACATTGGTGTCTTTGATGACCCGGCGGACGGCTTCTTCATAGGGACTGAGACGATCCATCAATTTGAGCAGTATGAGCCCTTCTTTCACCAAGTCCTGGCAGGTCCGGTAGACAATCTTGAGGATGCCGGGGGCCGGGGGTTCGGGAATGCCCAGGTTTTCCCGGCGCATGCCGCGCCGGTCCAATATCCAGCCTTCGCCCACTTCATCCACGATTTTCCGGGCCAAGTCCACGCTGGTGAGAATCGCGATTTCCGATTTCACCTCGCTGGTGCGGTCCTGCGCCACACTGACGTACGTTCCCGGCACCGATTGGTCTCCGGGCAGGTTTTCCCGGCCCAGCCGCACGAGCAGTTGCGCATCCGATTGATACACCACCGGAAGCAGGAATGTGACCAGTGTAACGATGGCCACTGTGAGGACAAAGAACACCGCGATTTTCCCCTTGTGACGGAAGATCACATAGAGCACATCGCGCACCGAGCTAAGCAGCATACCGCTGTCCGATTGCATCGTCTCTATTTCTCCTTGCGCGCGTCCGCGCGGTTCAGTCCTAAACTTATTGTCCCTGAATGTTGTTTACACTCGTCGCAGTCCGCCCCACATCTTTGAAGAACGTCATATTCGCCGTCGTGTTCCGCGGAATCACTTGATTTATGTACTGATCCACCCACTGGTCAACGCGGTCAATCGTAATGCGCGGCACAAAGATGATGTCGCACGGCTCCAGGAAGAACGGCTCCGTTTCAGCTTTCTTCAACGCCCGCTTCAAATTGATGCGCTGGGCGACCTGCTTCCCCTCCCAATTGCGCACCACCACCACGGTCCGCAAGCGCGCGCTCTGCTTCAAGGGGCCCCCGGCCATCATCAGGGCGTCCAAGGCCGTCATGCCCTCCGTGAAGGGCATCACCCCCGGCATCCGGACTTCCCCGCCCACATAGACGCGCTGGCTGTCGTAGGACTTCACTGTCACGTTGATGCTCGGATTTTTCAGCTTGTCCGCGTACAATTCCTCCAGTTTGGTCTTCACCTGGTCCGGCGTGAGATTTTTCACTTCGACATCCCCTATCATTTTCAGGGATATCTTGCCGTCCGGGCGGACCATCTGGGTCGTGTTTAAGTCCGGCCAATAGAGAAACTCGAAGTTCAAGTTGTCCCCCGGCTGCAGCGCCACCACCGGTTCCGGAGGCGCGGGAAAATCCGCCCGGTGCGGAGGCGTCGTCACACATCCCCCCGCAAGCACCATCACCGCAACCATTCCCAATACCGCCACAAGCTTATGTCGCATACTAAACGCGCATGATCTCATGTATCGTGGTATCCTGCTGTATTCGCCGCCTTCGGATTTGATCAGCGCTTCGCCCCACACAGGACGACTCTTCACCCACCCGAGCGGCCTCCTATCCGTTAACACTTCACTTCCGCTAATGCGTTTATTCTGCCATAAATGGTTTACAACCGCAAGAAAAATTTACAGCCTTCTATACTCTCCGAATTGTGCCTAATTGTTCTCGTGGTATTATAACCATATTCCAGTTCCAGCTAACTTCCACCATTTCCACCATAGCAGAAAGTGGGTAAATTGTCAAAACAAATATTCCGTAAACTAATTTCCCCGCGCCGCATAAAACCAGTTGCTTTTACACAGGATTCTCTCCATACTCAATAGGAAAAGACGTATGCCGGAAACATCAACCACGGAGTTCTAGCATTATGCGCCTCTTCGTTTGGATTTTAGCTGTATTGGCGGTGATTTTCAGCACGAATGCCGCGTTTGGCTTAACCGTTGAGACCCAAAACGCCGCCGTCCGACCCTGGCTCAGCGGGGGGCATCTGACCACGAATGGAAAAATTGCCTTTTACGCCCGGGTACAGCAAGCGGGCGCCTATCAGGTCACGGTTCGGGCCTATGGCAGCCCGTCGTCGGGGGAATGGCCATTGATGGTGCTTAGCGTAAACGGATTTGCTCCCAATGGCTACACCTTCGATCCTGTCATTGTGAATACCGATAAAGCCAAAGAATATGCCTTTACGGTAAATCTCTCCAAACACGTGCACCGTATTGGCGTGGCATTCTTGAATGATGCGTGGAAATGGGGGGAGGACCGCAACCTGTATCTGGAAACGATCACCGTGAAGGCCCCGCAGGGGGCGCCGGACCCCGTGCTGGCCACGGAAGAGGAATGGCAACAGGACGGGCCGCGGCGTGAAGAGGACACGGTGAAGGCGGCGGAGGAAAACATCACGAAAGTCCGTGCCGGCGAGGCCTCTCTTCAGCTTTTGGACGCGCAGGGCACCCCTCTCGCCACCACCGAACTTTCCCTGGAACTCATCAACCATGACTTTCTCTTTGGGGCGAATCTCTGCGGGTTCGACGCATATAAAAACAAATCCAAGGACGACGCGTATAAACTGCGCTTCGCCGAACTGTTCAATTACGCCACGCTGCCGTTCTATTGGCGGTTCCTCGAGCCCAAGAAAGGCCAGCCCAATTACATGTCCCAGGACATGATGGTGCAATGGTGCATGGAACACCAAATAAAAATGAAGGCCCATCCCCTGCTCTATGACCACGAAGCGGGGCGTCCCCTGTGGTCGGCAAGCCAGCCGCCCCAGGAGGTCCAGAAAAAGCATGTTGAAGAAGTCATGCAACGCTATAAAGACCAGATTACCTTCTGGGAAGTGGTCAACGAACCGGTGAACGCCCCCGGGCTTTCCGTGGACCCTGCCTTCCGCTGGGCCCGCGAAATCCTCCCCAACGCCCAATTGGTCATCAATGAATACGGTATTTTTTACGAAGGCTACCCCCAGTTTTATCAGTTTATTGAAAAAACCATCAAGGCCGGCATCCCCTTTGACGTCATCGGCATTCAAGCCCACGCCCCCGATGACTGGGCGTTCCCCTTGGATGGCGTCCAAATGGTACTCGACCATTACGCCCCCTTCAATAAGGCCATCCATATCACCGAGTTGACCCCCTGCTCCAATCATAAGCTGGTCCAAGGCGCCCCGTGGCGCCAGATGTGGGACGAAACACAGCAGGCCGATTACGCGGAAAAGCTGTACAAGGTGTGCTTTGCCCATCCCGCCGTGGGCGCCATCAGTTGGTGGGATTTCACCGATATCAACGCCTGGAAAGCGGACGGCGGATTGTTGCGCGCCGACATGTCCCCAAAACCGGCCTATGATCGCCTCCATAAACTCATCAAGGAAACCTGGCACACGTCCGTCAAAGGTGCGACCGACGCCGGGGGCTTATTCAAGTTTTCGGGGTTCTACGGCACCTACAAGGTCGCCATTAAACGCGACGGCCGTACCATCGAAGCCCAAGTGCATTTCCCGAAAGGCGCCACGGAACCGCTGCAGGTGAAGTTCCCCTAAAAACTGCGGTTGGATTGATGAAATCCACTATCCGTGTGCATTGCAGTTTATGAGTGGTTTCCAGTCTCCGTGATCCCCGTGTGCTCTGGGATTTTCTGCCATTTCCATTTCGTTTTCCCGAATACAAACCACGGAGGTTCCCAGAGCAGCGTGGCCGCAACGCAAAAAACAGGGGCGTTCCGCGGCCATCTTCCTTCGCGCAAACGCTATGGGGACCGGACCATCCGCGTTTCAGCAAACGACACCAAGGACACCAACGGCCTCAAGGACTCCTGGGACCGCTTGACGTGTCCCGGCGGCATTCGCATAATGGAGGCAGGATGGATGGGCAACGCGATGGTTTTTATATATCTTGCGGAAAACAGCTTTCTCACGGAGTACTGGCTGGCGGCGCATCCGGAGGAGAAAGCGGTGACCTTGATTCATGAACCGGCGGCGCGGGAACTTGCGGAGACGGTGCAAAAGCAGTATCCCGCGGTTCAGCGGATAGTGGCCGCGGCAGAGGCACTGAATGCCGGTGTATTGAGAGCGGGAGAGCCCGCGGACACATGTCCCCTTTCCATTCTCCTGCCGGTAACGCTGGATATCCGCCCGTTGCGGTACCGTCCGTATCTGTACATGCCCGAAGTCCTTCCCTGGTATCCGCTGCTGCAGCGGTGCTGGCGGTGGGGATTCCGCAAAGCCACGATCTTTAATCTGAATGGGTCCTGGCCCATGGACATGCCGCACCTGCTGGAGGAATTTCACAACTGTTACAAGGGCCGCCGCTGTTTTATCGCGGGGAACGGCCCCAGTTTGAACGCGATTGACATGACCCGGCTCAAAGATGAAATTGTGTTCGGGTCGAACCAATGCTACCTGGGCTATGAACGCTGGGGGTTTGTTTTCCCGTATTGGGGCATTTCCGACACGTACCAGATTGAAGAATACGCGTTGAAATACGGCGCCTTGACGCCTCCGGAAAGCGTCCATTTCTTCCCGTGCGAGTATCTTCCGCTGCTGCGGTTTTCCAATGCCTGCCCGGTGAATATCGGGCTCGGCCCGGAGGCGGCGCATCAGTTCTCCGATCACCCGGACCGGCTGTACATC